>CAZTOF010000447.1:0-4768 GCA_964615515.1 uncultured Gemmatimonadaceae bacterium | reverse complement strand
GTGACCCGGCTCTGCATCTGCTGTCCCAACTGGATGAGCCGCTGCAGATCTTTCATCGAGTGATACTCAAGGCGAAGGTGTGAAGGAGCGGGCGCGGATGCATCGCCGCTCGAATGCCGAGGGGATTTCGTCCACGGGCTGCTGCCCCCGGACACCCGTATCGGGAGGGGGCGCGACTCACCCGCCCGCGCCGTTTCCGGCGAGCGGCGGCGACCAGTCGGGGTCCTCCGCGAGCACGTTGGGAACCAGCGGGCGGGTACGCCCCGTGGCGGTGTCGACGATGAACACCCCGGTTCCGTAGTCGCGCGTGCCCTTGAAGACGATGTGCCTGTCGTCCGGTGCCCAGCTGGGATCCTCGTTGTTCCCTTCCCGCGTAAGCTGGATCAGCCGGTTGTCGCCCTTCGCGAAATCGGCAACCAGAATGTTGTATCGGTTGGCCTGGCGCCTGCCCATGATCCCGCCCGCAAAAGCCACCTTGCCGGACCCGGGAGACCAGTCCGGATCGGCGAAGTAGCCACCCTCGCCGAAGCGATACGGCGAGAGGAGTTCGGCATTGCCATCCCTCCCGGAGGGTCGCACGTAGATCTGCGGCGTGGCGACTCCCAGGCGGCTGGAATTGAACACGAGGTTGGTCCCGTCGGGTGAATAGCCGGGTGAGATGTCGTTGTAGGCGCCCCCGCCCAGGTAGGTCAGGCAGCAGCGGTCACGGATATTGTAGGAATGCAGTCCGTTCGGCTCCTCCCCGATCACGGAGAAGACGACGGTGTGACCGGCCGGATGATAGGAGGGTGTCAGCTGGTGGCCGTGGCCGCCGGGGATGAGCTCGCGATCCCGGCCCGTCTCGAGGTCGAGTTCATAGATCCTGGGGACGCCCGACTTCCAGGAGGTGTACGCGATGCGCTTCCCGTCCGGCGACCAGACCGGCGACGCCACGATGCTCTGATCCCAGGTCAGGCGCTGGAGGTTCTCGCCGTCGGAGTCGACCACGTACAGTTCCTTGCCGCGCTCCTCGCCGAACGCGCGCATGGCGAACACGATCCGGGTCGCCGCCACGCCCCGTTCACCGCTCACCCACTCGACCACCGCGTCCGAGACGGCGTGAACCGACATCCGGAAGTCGGCGCTTCCCGGCTCCGGCAGCACGAAGCGCTCCCGTTCGTGCAGGCTGCCGTAGACCACGTCGTGCAGCTCCACCGTGAGGATCCTGCCCTCGCCGGTAGCGTCGCCCTCGAGGGTCCCCGCGAGAAGCCAGTCCACCTGCAACTGCTCCCAGAGCGCGTATTGCACGCTCCCTCCGGCGAACTCGGCAGGAAGCGTGTCGCGGACCAGGAAGCGGTCGCTGAGGTCCAGATCGCGCGCGATGATCAGCTCGATCTCGCGCCCGAGCGCGTCGTCTCCCGCGATCAGCAGCGTGAAGGGCCGCACGACGATGGGCGGCACGTACCGGTTCTCCACGACGATGCCGAGTTCCACGCCCGGAATCACCTGCTCTTCCTCCTGGGCCGCGAGCCCGGTGGCGGCCGGGACCGCCGCCAGGAGTCCGTGGATAAACCCGCGCGAGCACCGAGAGCGGCGAGGCGCCGGGCCGGCAAGGCGCTTTGAAGGGGGAATAGCAGCGCTATTCGTCCGAAAAGCAACGCAGAGCGAAGCGATCCAACCCGGATGCATCGCCGCTCGAATGCCGTGGGGGTCTTGTCCACGGGCTCCCAGGGCACATGACAGGGCGATCCAGCCCGGATGCATCGCCGCTCGAATGCCGTGGAGATTCCGTCCGCGGGCTCCTGGAAAGGTCGATGTCCTCAATGGGGTCCCTCCGCCGGTTGGTCTGCGGGCTCCTGTCCTCCCACCCTCGAGGTGATGGTGAACCGGACCGGAAGCGTGCTGAACGGATAGTCCTCGGGCAGCGGGCCGAGACGGTTGTTGAGGCCCGCGCATTCCACGGCGCCCAGCGCATCGATGTCGAAGGCATGGTTGCCGGAAGGCGCCGCGACCTCCATGTCGGCCGTGGTGCCGTCCCGGTGAATCCGGAAGGTCACCAGCACTTCGAGCCGCCCGGATCCCTGCCAGCGGAAGCAGCGCTCGATCTGGTTCTGGATGTTCGCGTAGTACTCCGGATAGTCCCTGCGGAACGCCTCGACCCGGCGGGTCACCACGTCCGTCCCCTCGTCCGGATCCTCGGTGGGCGCGGCCTCCTCCGGATCCGGGGGCGGCGGTTCCTCGGACGGGAGCGGCGTTTCGGCGGAGTCGGGCTCCGGCTCGGGTTCGGGCTCCGGCATCGGGGCTTCCTCCTCCTCGGTGGGCGGCGGGTCCTCGGGCGTCTCGACGACCAGCTCGTCCTCGGGGGTGAGCGCCGCGGCGGTCATGTCGATCTGGACGACCTCGTAGATGACGACCGGGTCCTGGAGCGCCGGAATCACCCCGAAGAGGATGACGAGCGCCGCGACGTGGACCGAGAGCGACGCGCCCAGGGCCCCCCTGTCCAGGGGCGCGCGCCGTCCGCCCCCGGTGCCCTCCCGGCCCGTCTCCGTCCCGCTCATCGCCGGAACTCCCGCATGACCAGCGACAGCCGCACCCCCTCGTTGGCCGCCACGGCGGCGATGGCCCGGGCCACACGCCCGTAGAGGGCCGCCGAGTCGCCCTTCAGGTAGACCATGTCCGCGCCCCGCGTCTCGATCAGCTGCGCGAGCGTCACGTCCAGCATCTCCTCCGCCACCGGGGCTTCCCCGATGTAGGTCGCCTCCGAGTCGACGGTCACGATGATCTGGTCGTCCGACGCCTCGATGACGCTCACCGGCCCCTGGGGCACATTCACCTCGATGCCGCCCTGCAGCACCGGGGCGGTGATGATGAAGATCACCAGCAGCGTGAAGGCGACATCGACGAGGCTGGTGACATTGATCTCGGCCCGGACCGGAAGCCCGACGCGCTGCCGCTCACGCCGTCTCATCCGTGCCGACCGTTCATGCGTGCGACCCCGCTGACGCGAGCCTTCTCCCCCGCGCCCGCATCACACGTGCCGCTCCTTCGCCAGCGTCCCGATGAACTCGCTGGCGAAACCCTCGAACTCGCCGCGCACCAGGTTCAGGCGCGATGCGAAGTGGTTGTAGGCGATCACCGACGGGATCGCGACCGCCAGTCCGGCCACCGTGGTGATGAGCGCCTCGGCCACCCCGGGAGCCACGGCACTGATGTTGGCCGAGCCGTGGGCCGTGATGCCCAGGAAGGTGTTCATGATGCCGATGACGGTGCCCATCAGGCCCAGCAGCGGCGACACCGATCCGATGATCGCGAGCCAGTTGAGTCCGTGCGCGAGTTCGTCGATCTCCTCGGCCTGCACCTTGTCCATCACCAGCCTGAGCGCCTCCAACTGGGTCAGCGACAGGCCGGCCGCCTGGCTGGCGCCGAAGAGCGCCCCCGGGCTGAGTTCGGCGAAGAAGGACAGGCCCCCGCGAAACAGGCGCGTGTAGGGCGACTCGGGAAGCCCGATCAGCGCCTCGGAGGCCTCGGTGAGGTTGGCCACCTCCTCCATCCGGCCGAGGAAACGGTCGCCTTCGCGGCGCACCCCCCGGAAGTGCCGGACCTTCGAGATGATGACCCAGAGCGAGAGGATGGAGAAGAGAACCAGCACCACGAGAACGACCTGCGTGGGGAAGCTGGCCCCGAGGATCATCTCCGCCGGGTTGCGCGGCGTCGGGGTCTGGAGGAGAGCAGCGCTCATGCGACCCGCACGGCTTCGGCGGAGGCGATGGCCTCGAAGGTGGCGGCCAGTCCTTCAGGAAGGGTCAGCGCGGGGGCCCACCCCCGTTCAAGGATCCTCCCGGTGGCCAGGACGCTGCGGCGGAGCTCGCCCGGCCGGGGGTCCCGGAAGATGCGGGGCATCCGGGTCCCGGCCGCATCCTCGAGCCCGGCCGCGAGCCGGTTCACGGACGTCTCCCGCCCCGTGGCCACGTTGTAGGCCCGCGCGTCGATCCCCGGCGCGGCCGGGAGCTCCATGCGGGCCGCCAGCAGGTTGGCCCGCACCACGTCGCCGACGTAGACGTAGTCGCGGGTCTGTTCGCCGTCGCCATAGACCACCAGGGGCTCGCCGCGGAGAAGGCGCCGCGAGAAGATGGCCACCACGCCGGCTTCACCGTGCGGGTCCTGTCTGGGGCCGTAGACGTTGCCGTAGCGCAGCGCCACGTACTCCATGCCGTGCACTTCGCGATAGTAGTTCAGGTAGTGTTCGCCCGCCAGCTTGGTGACTCCGTAGGGCGACAGGGGCTGTTTGGGGGCCCGCTCCGGGGTGGGGAACTCGCGGGGTTCGCCGTACACCACTCCGCCGCTGGAGACGAAGACGACCCTGCCGGTCCCGCTCGCGCGCGCCGCCTCCAGGATGTTCAGCAGACCCGCCACGTTGACCCGGGCGTCCCGCGCGGGATCCTCCACCGAGACGCGCACGTCGATCTGCGCGGCGTGGTGGTTGATGATGTCGAAGCCCACGCTCCGTATGAGGTCGCCGACCCGTTCGCCGGCGATGTCGAGCCGGTGGAACTCGGCGCCCGCCGGGACGTTGTCCAGCCGCCCCGAGGAGAGGTCGTCGACGATCCAGACCCGGTCGCCCCGGTCCAGGTGGGCGTCGGCGACATGGCTCCCTATGAAGCCGGCACCGCCGGTGACCAGGACCTTGCGGCTCTCGTGGGGCATGTTCTCCATAAGCGGTTGTTTGGCCTTGTTTCAGAAAGGTAGCCGCTCAGGCGAAAACGAGAAGTCCCCGGAGGCCGGCACGCAC
>CAZTOF010000446.1:0-5721 GCA_964615515.1 uncultured Gemmatimonadaceae bacterium | reverse complement strand
CGTCCACACCACACTGACCGACCTCATTCTCCACGAAGCAGGCCGCACCCCCACCACCAACCCCACCGACACCCTCGAAACCTCGAACCTCGTCACCGCCCTGAACCACGGCCTCGACCGCCTCCGATCCGGCTTCCCCCTCTCCAACCGCCTCCTCCGCGAAATGCACGCCCTGTTACTCACGAGCGAACGCGGCGCCGCCAGGATGCCCGGCGAGTTTCGGCGATCCCAGAACTGGATCGGCGGCTCCCGCCCCGGCAACGCGGTCTTCGTTCCTCCACCACCCCACCACGTCCACCACTGCATGTCTGACCTGGAGCGGTTCATCCACGACGCGGACGACGGACTTCCCGTTCTAGTGAAGGCCGGCCTGGCCCACGTCCAGTTCGAGACGATCCACCCCTTCCTCGACGGCAACGGCCGCGTGGGACGCCTCCTGATCACCCTCATGCTCTGCGACTCTGGACTCCTCCGCGAGCCGCTCCTCTACCTCAGCCTTCACTTCAAGCGTAAGCGGAGCACCTACTACCAGCTTCTGAACGACACCCGGCGCACCGGAGACTGGGAGGCCTGGCTGCGCTTCTTCCTGGAAGGTGTGCGGGAAGTGGCCGAAGCCGCGGTCAAGACGGCCCGGACCGCCAGCGGCGCGATCCTTGACGACCGCTCGCGAATCGGCCGCCAGGGGCGACGTGCGGGTTCCGCACTACGAGTGCACCAGTCGCTCGTCGAACGTCCGGTCGGCGACATCGCCGGCCTTGTGTCGCGAACCGGCTTCTCCGCGCCAACCGTGGCCGCCGCGCTCCGGCTCCTCGAGAGTCTCGGCATCGTGCGCGAAATCACCGGCCGCCGGCGCGGCAGGGTCTACACCTACGAGCGCTACCTTGCCGTTTTGAGGGAAGGGACGGAAGATCGGCCCGGGTAGTCGAGGCCACCGATCTCCTTCGGCGGGCCCGCCGCCGGCAGTTCACCCGCACCCCGTCAGAACAACACCTCCAGCGCCTCCACCGGTGTGATCGCGGGGATCGGGGAGCGCTTGAAGTCGCGCACGTTCCTCGTCACGATGAAACGGGCGCCGCAAGCGCGCGCCGCGGCAACCTGCATCGCGTCCTCGAAGTCGTCCATCTCGAGCCGGACGGCATCGGCGACCGCGTTCGTGCCGCAATCCGCGACGGCCACGAAGCGAATCAGCTCGGCGATGAAGGCGCGTGCATCCGAGCCGCCCTCCGCGGGCGCAACGAGGTAGTGGAAATTCGACACGGTGTGCCACGCCACGAACGCACGTTTCGGCCCTGTCTGCAGACGATCGAGAAGCTCGGAAGCCGCGTCGGAGAACGGCTGGCGGTCGAGCGCCACATCGATGAGCACGTCCGTGTCGATCAGGATCAAAGGTACTTCCGGGCCAACGCTTCGTACCGGGGATCGTCACGGTTCGCAGGGCGGAGCCGGCCTCTCCACCGCGAAGCGAAGGAAGGCTGGCCGACGGCCGCCTCCTCCCGCAGCCCGCGCTCGATCAGCGACGACAGCGACACGCCGCGCGATCGCGCATGTCGCTTCGCGGCAACGAGAACCTCGGGATCCACGGTGATCGTGAGCTTCTGTTTGGACACTATATACCCTCCTAGCCGTATACCTCTTCGCGGATCGTGGGAGTCGGCAGCCCGAACGCTCCTCCCCGCGCAGTCGCCCCCGGTCCAGAGGCCAGAATATTCAATGCGGCGTTGATGTCCGCATTGCCGGAGTGCCCGCACCGCAGGCACCTGAATCCCGATTGGCTCCGGCGGTTCCCCGCCTCCGTGTGGCCGCACCGGCGGCACCGTTGCGACGTGTAGGCCGGTTCACCTCGATCAGCCGGTTCGCCTTGTAGGCCAGATTGTGCTTCAGGCCGCCCCAGCCGGTGGCACGGACCACGCGATTCAGGCCCCGCTTCCTCGCTCCACCCTTCGCCGTCATGGCCTTCGTGTTCAACGCCTCGACGACGACGGTGCCGAACCCATCCGCCAGCCTCCGGCTGACGTGGTGATGCCAGTTCGCTTGTGTCCTCGCGATCTTCCGCTCCGCCTTCGCCTTCCGCCGGTACGCACGCTTCTGGCGGTTGCTGCCCCTTCGTCGGCGCGACGCCACCCGCTGGTGACGCCTCGCCTTCGCCTCGAGTGCCGCAGTGTCCGGTGCCCGGAGAATGTCGCCTTCCGAGGTGGCGACCTGGCCCGCGTTCATGTCGACGCCGACAGCGAGCCCGTTGTCGGTGGGCCGGCGGCTTCGTCGTCGAAGAACCGTTTCAGGGCGACGGCGAGCCGATGCGAAGCGTACCGGAGCGTTGCCGCGTGGAGGTCGTTCAGCCAATCATGGCCCGGTTCCCGCTTCATGGCGGTGACATGCTTGCCGAGCGAGAAGAACGACACCTCGGGCCGTTCGCCCTCGCCGGCCTTCCAGGCGGCGTACGCTTCGTTATTCCGGGCGAGCAGGGTGTTCCACACGTAGCGGCAGCCGCCGGCCGTTCGGGCGAGATGTTTCGCGTTGGCCACCGTTCCCGGTATCAGCCGGTACCGGCTCGTACGGATCACTGTTCCGGCACCGTCCGCCTTCGCGTTCATGGCTAGCATCCTATGTAGGCCCCTTCTGTTTCATGGGAGGCCGCCGGCGGTGGGGATACGTGTCCGTGGTGACGATATACGTGTACTATTGGGGTGTCAAGGAGTGGCTGGACTCACCTGGCTGGACTCACCCCATGTCCCGCTCGCTCACTGATTCCCGCCCACCCCGGCAGCGACCTGCTACATTGGAAGCCCCGTCACGCGCCGCCGAGTGACACGCGACCCCCACACGAATGGAAGCCGGCCGTCAATGACTCCGGTCAGCGACACCGTCATCAGGCGGATGGTCGAGGCCATCGTCGAGGTCAGCGACCCCGAGCAGGTAATCCTGTTCGGGTCCCGGGGCCGCGGGGATTTCACGGAACGCTCCGACGTGGATCTGATCGTGGTCGAGGCGGCGCCGTTCGGGCCGGGCCGGAGTCGCCACCGGGTGATGAACCGGCTGTACCGCGCGGTGGCGGGGTTCGGAGGCCGTCGGCAAGCGGATGCGGCCGATGGATGCGTGAATGGTAGCTCCGGGCGGGGTGCGCGCTTACAGGGGTAGGCGTTCCGGCCGCGAACGTGCCCGGCAAGCCGGCCGGCCCTGGGGACGGAGTCCCGCGGCCGCGGACATTTCAACACGACAGGAGGCAGGAGATGGCAGGGAAACAATGGATCAGAGGTCTGGTCGGCGTCTGGCTCCCGAAACACGCGCGTGGAGCGCTTCGGCTTCCGGGGATGCTGGCAGTCGCGATCGCCTTGGTCGGGCTTGGTGGATGCGGCGTTGTCGATCCGAAGACGAAGCATCGCGTGATCGGGTTCATCGATTTCGACGACGAGCATTGGCCCCCGCCGGAGGTCCCTGAGACGGCGACCGCCGGGGTACCCATCGAGATGACGATCTGGACGGGGGAGACCGGCTGCTACAGCATCGGGGACACCGACGTTGCCGCCATCGGTCGAATCGCTGAGGTGACTCCATTCGACTATCTGACGACCGGAAACCACGCCTGCACCGACCATCTGGCCTTCTTTGAGCACAAGGCGACGGTCGTGTTTCCGGAACCGGGAACCGCCGAGATCGTGCTTGTGTACAGCACGGACTGGGCGCGGCCCGAAGCTCACAAGGGGGACGGGCGCAAGGTATACACCGTGGAGGTGTCGCCCGCGGACTAGGACCACCGCCCGCCCTTCGCCCACGGACCGCATCCGTGACCCCCGCACCGATCTCGACACGCTACATTGGAGGTTCCGTCACGCGCCGCCGAGTGACACGCGACCCCCACACGAATGGAAGCCGGCCGTCAATGACTCCGGTCAGCGATACCGTCATCCGGCAGATGGTCGAGGCCATCGTCGACGTCAGCGACCCCGAGCAGGTCATCCTGTTCGGGTCCAGGGGCGTGCGCTCAGGGAAGGCACGGTTCTGTATGAGCGATCCTAAGTGCGCTCACACTCGTCGAGGCGTTGGCCCGGGATGTCCGGGACCGCCTCGGTACGGCCGCGGCGGATCCCGGTTCGTGAGCGGGGTCGCCCACCTCCCGCAGGCTCAACGGTACCCATCACCCCGTCGGCACGCGTTGCCGGTCAGCCGCGTGCCCTGGTCGGGCTCTTCTCCCCAACCCATCCACGGGCGGTTGAGGAACGGCCGAGCGAACTGATCACGCTGTCCAGGTCGGGGCGGCTGGCCATGCGTCAAATGCTTGAGGTCCACCTGCGACGTGTCGACGGCGACGGTGACCCGCTTCCGTTCCGCCTCTATCCTCTTCGGCCCGCGTGGTCGGAAGACAGGAAGCCGATTGTGATCGATCCCCGAATCTCCTTTGGCCGCTCCACCGTGGCGTGTCTCGACCGCCGCAATCCGCGACGGCCACGAAGCGAATCAGCTCGGCGATGAAGGCGCGTGCATCCGGACCGCCCTCCGCGGGCGCAACGAGGCAGGACTCACCCCATGTCCCGCTCGCGACATTTTTCGGGTCTCCCTGCTCAGGCGTGCCCGCTTACGAAAAGTTCCTCCACTACGAACCTCGTAAAGAAAGCGAATCGTGATAAACTTTTGTTAGATGGACGGACTGGTGGGCGTTTAGGAAGAGTTCTTTTCCAACGGGAACGCTAACGAAAGCAAATGGCTTGAAAGTATCGTCTCCGAGGCGGCTTCCCACTGTCGAACCGTCTCATGCGCGAGATGCACGCCCGTTTGCTGGCGAGCGGCTGTGGAGCTGCCATGATGCCCGGCGAGTTTCGGCGGTCCCAGAACTGGATCGGCGGCTCGCGTCCCGGCAATGCGGCCTTCGTTCCCCCACCACCCAACCACGTCCAGGACTGCATGGCCGACCTGGAGCGTTTCATTCACGCCGAGGACGATGGTCTTCCGGCTGCCGGAGGTCCCAGAGACAGCGACCGCCGGGGTACCCGTCGAGGTGACGATCTGGACGGTGGACCTCTGCGGCTACCGCATCGGGGAGACCGAAGTAGCCGTCACGGATCGGGTCGCCGAAGTGACTCCATTCGATTATCTGACCGGAGACGAGGTCTGCTCCCTCCTCTATGAGGGGCACTTTGAACACAAGGCGAAGGTCGTCTTCCCAGAGCCGGGATTCGCCAATATCGTGCTTGTGTACAGCACCGCGATGGGTCGGCCCGAGAGTGACAACCGGGACGGGCGCAAGGTGTACAGCGTGAAGGTGTCGCCCGCGGGTTAGGCGCACCTCGGGCCGCAGGTGCTCGGCCTGACGAGCCCGAAGTGACAACCCTCGTTGACAAAAAGTCAACCAGAGTTTACCTCGGTGCACATCCGGCCTGGAGCGGTTCATTCACGACCCGGACGATGGACTTCCCGGACCGCCAAGGGGCCGCCCTGGGAACACGCCCTGGGAACCGCTCTGGGAACCGCTCCCTTGTCGGGGGGGTACAAGCTTCGTACGTTTCCCGCGAACGCCTGGGCGCACGACAAGGAGGAGGCCTCAATGATTCACGTTCCCTTCATTCCATCCGCCCCGTCCACCAGTGCCCACCCGAAACGCGCGCGGGGAGCGCTTCGGCCTCCGGGAAGGCTGGCGGTCGCGATCGCCGTGGTCGGGCTTGGTGGATGCGGCATCTTCGGCCCGACGACGGATCGCCGCGTGATCGGGGCCATCGACTTCGACGACAG
>CAZTOF010000445.1:0-4124 GCA_964615515.1 uncultured Gemmatimonadaceae bacterium | reverse complement strand
TCCAGCGCCGCCGGACGGCGGTAGGCGTCGCCGGCCCGCACCGGCATGGAGGAGGACACGGAGAGGGTCGCGCCGGGCGGGGGTGCCGGTCCGGTGGTGGGGCTGGTCGGCGACATCGCCTTCTACCACGACATGAACGGGCTCCTGGCCGCGCGCGACAGCCAGCTCAACGTCGTCTTCGTCTTGGTGGACAACGACGGAGGGGGCATCTTTCACATGCTCCCCATCCGCGACTTCGAACCGGTGTTCACCCCCTGCTTCGCGACGCCGCACGGCCTCGACTTCCGCCACGCGGCGCGGCTGTACGGACTCCGCTTCACGGAGGCGTCGACCCCGGCCGAGCTCGAGGAGGCCGTCGCGGCCGGAGTCCGGCGCCCCGGAACGGAAGTCGTCCGGGTCAGGACCGACCGCGAGCGGAACCGGCGGAGCCACGAGCGCACCCGCGCGCGGGTGGCGAGCCGCGTGCACGAGATCCTGAACCGGGAAGAACCATGACCGCCACCACCTGGCAGACCGTCAAGACGTACGAGGACATCACCTACCGGAAGCGCGACGGGGTGGCCCGGGTCGCGATCAACCGCCCCGAGGTGCGCAACGCCTTCCGCCCCGAGACCCTCTTCGAACTCCTCGACGCCTTCGGCGACGCCCACGAGGATCCTTCGGTCGGGGTCGTGCTGCTCACCGGCGAAGGGCCCGCCCGGGACGGCAAGTACGCCTTCTGCTCGGGCGGGGACCAGCGGGTTCGCGGCGACGCGGGCTACGTGGGTGGCGACGGGGTGCCGCGGCTCAACGTCCTGGTGCTGCAGAGGCTGATCCGGACCATGCCCAAGCCCGTGATCGCGCTGGTGGCGGGGTACGCGATCGGCGGGGGCCATGTGCTGCACGTCGTCTGCGACCTGACCATCGCCGCGGACAACGCCGTCTTCGGGCAGACCGGCCCCAGGGTGGGCAGCTTCGACGGCGGTTTCGGGTCGTCGTACCTGGCGCGCATCGTGGGGCAGAAGAAGGCGCGCGAGATCTGGTACCTGTGCCGCCAGTACGACGCCGCCGAGGCGGTGGAGATGGGGCTGGTGAACAAGGTCGTCCCGGTCGGCGAGCTCGAGGAGGAGGGCTTCCGGTGGGCGCAGCGGATCCTCGAGCACAGCCCGCTGGCGATCCGGCTGCTCAAGTCGGCCATGAATGCCGACGTGGACGGGCAGGCGGGGCTGCAGGAGCTGGCGGGGAACGCCACGCTGCTCTTCTACATGACCGAGCAGGGCCGGGAAGGGCGCGACGCCTACCTGGAGAAGCGCAAGCCCGACTTCCGCAAGTATCCGTGGCTGCCCTGGTGACCCCGCCAGGGGGCTTCCAGGCGTGGGTTCTCGCGACCCGGCCGCGCACCCTGTCAGCGGCAGCGGCGCCGGTCGCGGCCGGTTCCGGCCTGGCGGCGGCCGACGGGGTTTTCGCCGCGCCGCCCGCCTTCGCCGCGCTGCTGGGCGCACTCTTCATCCAGATCGCCACCAACCTGGCGAACGACTACTACGACTTCGTCAAGGGGGGGGACACCGAGGAGCGGCTCGGCCCGGTGCGGGTGACCCAGGCGGGCATACTTGCGCCCGAGGCGGTGTTCCGCGGCATGATGGTCGCGCTGGGACTGGCCCTGGTGACGGGGATCTACCTCGCGTGGATCGCGGGGTGGCCCGTCGTCGTGATCGGACTGGTCTCGATGCTGATGGGCGTCTGCTACACCGGCGGCCCGTACCCGCTCTCGTACCACGGCCTCGGCGACGCCTTCGTCTTCGTCTTCTTCGGGCCGGTCGCGACGGCCACCACCTACTACGTGCAGGCGCAGCTCTGGTCCCCGGGGGCGATCCTGGCGGGTGTGGGGCTCGGGGCGTTCAGCACGGCGATGCTGGTGGTGAACAACCTGCGCGACCGCGAGACCGACGAGGCCGCGGGCAAGCGAACGCTGGCCGTGCGGTTCGGGGACGGCTTCTCGGTCGTCCAGTACTTCGCGTCGCTGACGGTGGCCGCCGTCGTGCCCGTCATCGGTGTCGTCATGACGGACTGGTCCCCGTGGGCGCTTCTGTCGCTGGCCGGCTTCGTGGCCTGCTTCCCGGCGGAGTTGCGCGTCCTGGCGGTGCTTCGGGCGCCCGGGACCGTGGACCGGCGCACCCTGAACCCGGCCCTGGGGATGACCGCGCGCGGTGTGGCATTGTACGGGGCGGGACTGGGCGTCGGCGCGCTGCTGGGCTCGGCGGGGCTCTTCGGCGGACCTTGAGCGGCGAGCAACCCTCGACCTGCCCGGCGACCCGCCGCACCGGCCGCCGCGGCGTCCCCGGCCGAAGGCACCGGCGAGTCGCTCCCACCCCCGCCGACGACCTCGCGCGGCAGGCGGCCGAGACGCCGTCGGCCACCGCCCTGACCTGGGAGGGCGGCTGCCTCACCTACCGGCGACTGGACTCGAAGGTCACATCCATGGCGGACCTGGTCACTTCGCGGGGCGCGGTCCCCGGCGAGGCGGTGTCTCTGAGCCCGGCGCCCGGCCCGGATGCGGTCGCGGCGCTCTTCGGCGTGTGGCGGGCCGGGTGTGTGGCGGTGCCGCTGCACCAACGCCTGACGCCGTCCGAGGTGGATCATGCTCGCCGGATTGTAATGTCGACTTTACATATTGACAACTCTAGTTTACATAAGGCCTTCGGACCCTCTCTCGCGGGCGATGCCAGGGGGGCCCGAGGTGGAACGCGTTTCGGAGCCGAAGCGGCGCAGATGCGAGGTGCGGCAAGCAGCGTCGGCGGTGGAACCCCCTCCGGCACCGAAGGGACGGAGAAACGAGGCCGGTACTCCGGCTTCCCCGATGTCAGCCTGCTCATCCTCACCTCCGGATCGTCGGGTCCGCCCAGGGCGTTCGGATTCACCCGCGAAACCCTCGCCGCCTCCGCCACGGCCGTCGCGCACCGGCTGCGCCTCACCGCCCGGGACCGCTGGGGCCTGTGCCTGTCCCCGGGGCACATCGGCGGACTGTCGCTGCTGGTGCGGGCGGTGATGACGGGGTCGTCGGTGCGGCTCTGGCCGGCGTTCGATGCGGGCGCTGTCGCCCGCTCCATGCTGTCGGGAAGGGTGACCCACCTGGCCGTCGTGCCGGTCATGCTGCGGAGCATCCTCGCCCGGCTCGCGGGCAGTCACCCACCGGAGACGCTGCGCTGTGTGCTGGTCGGCGGCTCCGCGGCCCCCCGCGCGCTTCTCGACCAGGCCTGGGAGGCCGGACTGCCCGTCGCGACCACCTGGGGCATGACCGAGACCGCATCCCAGGTCGCCACCGCGCCTCCGGAGCTCGCCCGGCTGCACCCGGGTTCCGCGGGACGTCCGCTGCGCAGCGTGGAGGTCCGCCGCGACCCCAGCGGGGTGCTTCACGTGCGGGGACCCACGCTGGCCTCCATGGTCGTGCATGGCCCCGGCGCCCCACCGGAACCCCTGCCCACCGACCCGGCCGGCTGGTTCGCGACCCGCGACCTCGGCCGCGTCGACCCCGGCGGCCTGGTCTGGATCGAGGGACGCGCCGACGCGATGATTGTGAGCGGGGGGCTGAATGTGAGCCCCGCCGAAGTCGAACGGGTGATCGGGGCGCTGCCCGGGGTGCGCGACGCGGTCGTCTTCGGGTTGCCCGACGAGGAATGGGGCGAAGTGGTGGCGGCGGTGGTCGAGGGCGACCCGTCGGCCGTCACCGCCGCGGAGGTCGGCCGCCACTGCCGGGAGCGGCTGGTGCGCGGGCGATGCCCCACGCGCACCGTGGTGGTGGACGAACTGCCCCGCACCCGGACCGGCAAGGTCATGCGGTGGAGGGTGGGCGAACGGTACGGACCGGAACTCCGCCGGGGGAACGCAAGATGATCGAGGAACTCCGCTGGCGGGGCCTGCTCGCCGACGCGACCGAACACGCCGCGGACGCCCTGGCGGCCGGCCGGGTGACCGGGTACATCGGCTTCGACCCGACCGCCCCGTCGCTGCACGTGGGGTCGCTGGTCCCCATCATGGGACTCGTGCACCTGCAGCGGGCCGGCCACTGTCCGATAGCGCTGGTGGGCGGCGGCACCGGGCTCATCGGCGACCCTTCGGGGAAGACTTCGGAGCGCGCGCTCCGAAGT
>CAZTOF010000444.1:0-2330 GCA_964615515.1 uncultured Gemmatimonadaceae bacterium | reverse complement strand
GTGATCGGGGGCCTGGTTGTAGCGACCGCGCTCCCCCTTATCGTCGTACTTGAGGCGTACTCCGTGGTCGAGAGCGGCCACGCCCGCCTGCGGAGGAGGGCTCGCGCGCCACGCCCGGTTCGGGCGGCGGAGGTGCTCCCGTGAGCGCCGTCGGCGTTTCCGGCCAAGCCGGTATGGCGCTCTCGCCGGCGGTGGAGGTGCCGCGATGATCGGCGGGAGCATCCGGCGCCCGGTGGCGGTGGCCATGGGCTGCCTCGCGGTCGCCCTCATGGGGGCCAGTGCCTGGCGCAATATCCCCATCGGCCTGCTGCCGGACACCCGGCTGCCCCGGCTGACGGTGCGCGCGGAATGGCCCGGCGCCTCCCCTGAAACGGTGGAGGCATTCCTCACCTCCCCCATCGAGGCGGCCGTCCAGCAGGTAAGGGGGGTGGAGAAGGTCATCTCGCTGTCCAGCGAAGTACAGGGGACCGGAACCTCCATCATCGAGGTGCAGTTCAGCCGCGACACGGATATGGACTTCGCGCGGCTCGACCTCTCCGAGCGGCTGTCGGCCCTCGAGGAGGAGCTGCCTCCCGCCGTGCGGCGCATTCTCGTCGAGCCGTACGTCCCGCCCGAGTTCGAGTCCCGCGCCCAGCGCGGGTTCCTGCGCTACACCTACACCGGCCCCTATACGCTCGAAGCGCTCCGGGCCGACCTCGACGACCGGGTGGTGCCGGATCTCTCGCAGATCGAGGGCGTGGCGGTGGTGGAGGCGCGCGGCGGGCGCGAGCGCCTGATCGAAATCGAACTGAACGAGGATCGGGTCAGCTCGCTCGGGCTCACCCCGGGCGTGGTGAGCAGACGGATCAACGACCTGGACCTGGTGCGGGAGGCGGGCGCCGTCCGCACGGGCGACCAGGAATGGTCGGTGACCATCGAGAACCGCGTCGCGCGCACCGAGGAGATCCTGGGGACAGTGCTGCTCGAGAACCGGGGTGCCCTGGTGCGCGTCTCCGATGTGGCGGATGTGCGCGACAGCTACGAAGAACCCCGAGTCTACAACCGCATCGACGGCCGGCCCTCGGTCTCGTTCACGGTGATTCGCGAGATCGGCGCCAACACGGTGAGCGCGGCGGATGCGGTCAAGGCGCGGGTGGCGCAGCTCGAACGCGCGGGGCTCGCGGGGACGAGCATGATCCTCGACTACGACGAGAGCGAGGACATCAAGGAGCAGTTGACCGATCTCCGCTCGCGGGCCCTGGTCTCCGCCTTCGTCATCTTCGCGGTCCTGCTTCTCTTCCTGCGCTCGTTCCGCTCCGCGGGGGTCGTCTTCATGACGATCGCGTTCTCGGTGCTGATCTCGCTGAACCTGATCTACTTCGGGGGCATGACCCTGAACCTGCTCACGCTCATGGGGCTGGCGATGGGGTTCGGCCTGATCGTCGACAACGCCATCGTGGTTCTGGAGAGCGTGTTCCGCCGCTGGCAGGCGGGTCGGGGCGCCGTGGATGCGGCGACCGAGGGCACCCGCCAGGTGGTGCTGCCCATCCTCACCTCCACCGCGACCACCCTGATCGTCTTCGTGCCTTTCGTGTACCTGCAGGGGGAGCTGAGGGTGTTCTACGTGCCGCTGGCGATCGTGGTGGCGCTGACGCTGGGGGCGTCGCTGCTGGTGGCGTTCACCTTCATTCCGGCACTGGCCGCGCGCGTCCTGCCGCGGGTGCGCAGGGACGAAGCGGCGACCGATCAGGCCCCTCGCAGCCGGCCCGGCGCCACCGGGATCGTCCGCGAATCCGCCGCCCCGGACAACGCGCAATTCGGTGATGCGCCGGCGGGCCGCGGACGCAGGGCACCCCTCTACACCCGAGTCTACTCGACCATCATCGCCTTCACCCTGCGCCGTGCCTGGCTGGCGGTGACGGTGGCGGTGCTGGCCTTCGGCGGGTCGTGGTATCTGTTCGAGAACCACGTCACCCGAGGCGTGCTCTGGGGCGGGGGCATGGGCGGCCTGGACACCTACGTGCTCATCAACATCGAGCTGCCGCGCGGCTCCGACCTCGAGCGGACCGACAACCTCGTTCGCTCCTTCGAGGGAAGACTGGCCGCGATTCCGGAGGTAGAACGCTTCTCGTCGAGGGTGACCGGCACCGACGGACGGATCACCGTGACCTTTCCGGACTCCCTCGAAAACACCGGCATCCCGATGGCCATCAAGGAACAGATGTTCAGCTACAGCCTCGGCTTCACCGGTGCCGAGGTGCGCGTCATCGGCCGCGGCCTGGGATTCTACGGCGGTGGGGGAGGCGCTTCGCCGAACTATTCCATGAAGGTGCTGGGGTACAACTACGAAA
>CAZTOF010000443.1:0-1768 GCA_964615515.1 uncultured Gemmatimonadaceae bacterium | reverse complement strand
GGTTCCCGCGTGCTCCGAGTCGCGCAGCAGCATGCCGAAGCCCGCCACGGCGGCGGCGAAGCGGAGGTCGGCGGACCCCGTCCCGGTGCGGTCGGCGACGGCATGCTCGAGCAGCCGGCTCTTCGTCCCGTCCCGGTGCTTGTAGCGCACCTTGACGTACATCATCTCGTCGTCGAACTCGCTGAGCGGTGGGTCATCGGGCTGCGGCCGGTAGCGGAGCGCGTCCACCGCGCGCGGCACCTCGGTCCCCGCGGGAACCACCTCATACAGTGCCGTGACGGTGTGCCCGGCCCCGAGCTCGCCGGCGTCCTTCGTGTCGTCGTTGAAATCCTCGTCGGCGAGCAGCCGGTTCTCGTACCCGATCAGCCGGTACCCGGCCACCCGCGCCGGGTTGAACTCGACCTGGAGCTTCACGTCCTTTGCCACGGTCAGCAGCGTGCCCCCCGCCTCCTCGACGAGCACCTTGCGCGCCTCCAGAAGCCCGTCGACGTAGTGGAAGTTGCCGTTCCCGTTGTCGGCGATCTGCTCCATCTTCGAGTCCTTCAGGTTCCCGGTGCCGAAACCGAGGACGGTCAGGTGGGTCCCCGCCTCGCGTTCCCTCTCGACCAGCTCGACCATCGCGGCGTCGCTGGAGGGACCGACGTTGAAGTCGCCGTCGGTGGCCAGGACGATCCGGTTGTTGCCGCCGTCGACATGGTGCTCACGGGCAATCTCGTACGCGTGCTGCAGCGCCGGCCCGCCCGCGGTGCTGCCACCGGCGGAAAGGCGCTCGATCGTGGCGAGGATCTCGTGCTTCCGGTCGCCCGAAGTGGACGGCAGCGCCAGGCAGACCTCGCTGGAATACGTGACTACCGTCACCCGGTCCTCGGGCCTCAGCTGCTCGGCCAGAAGGGAGAAGGCGCTCTGGAGGAGCGGGAGCTTGTTCGGCTTTTTCATCGACCCCGACACGTCGAGCAGGAAGACCAGGTTGCGGGGCGGCAGATCCCGCATGTCGACGGAAGGGGCGTGCAGCCCGACCCTGACCAGGCGGTGCTCGCGCTTCCAGGGGGCGTCGGTCACCTCGGTGGTCACGGCGAAGGGGTGGTCGCCCGAGACGTCGTCCCATTCATAGGGGAAGTAGTTGATCATCTCCTCGATGCGCACCGCGTCTATGGGCGGGCGCTCGCCGTCCTGGATGAAGCGCCGGATGTTGGCGTAGGAGGCGCGGTCGACGTCGATGGCGAAGGTGGAGAGCGGGGAGGCGCTCACGAGCCGGAAGTCGTTCTCGACGATGCGGGCGTAGGATTCGGTGTTGGGGTCGGGGGGAGGGCCGACCGACTTGACGCCTGGCACCCTGCCCCTGAGTACCTGCGTGAATCCTCCAACGGGGATTGTCTCCTTGACCTTCGCGGGGTCGACGTTCGGCAGGGTGACTCCGAGCTTCTTGCGCTCGACCTGGGATGCGCCGACCGCGAGGAGTTCGTCGAGCAACACGGTGGATACCTGAAGCGCGAAGTCGGCCACCGATGCCCGGCCCTCCGCGACCGTCACCTGCCGGTCCATCGGCGTGTAGCCGAGCATTTGAGCCTTGACGGAGTATGTCCCGGCCGGAACGTCCGGCAACGAATAGTAGCCGGTCTGGTCGGTGTGAATCTGGAAGTTCGTGCCCTCGACGATCACATGGGCATCGTGGAGCAACTGTCCGGTCCTCTCGTCGGTGACCCGTCCCAGGATGCCGGTCGCACCCGGGGGAATCGGGGTTGGCGGATACGGTGGGGGTGGTGTGGGC
>CAZTOF010000442.1:0-2546 GCA_964615515.1 uncultured Gemmatimonadaceae bacterium | reverse complement strand
CTTCGTCCAGCGGCGGCGGGTCCGAGGGCACCACGCACGACCAGGCGAACACCACCACCGGCGCCAGCAGCAGCGCGCAGGCACTCCCGCCGCGGCGACGACTCCACCGCCGCGACGCTCCCGGCCAGACCGTCAGTCGCTCAGCACCTGCAACGGCCGGCCCGGCGACCCGTGGAGGCGCTCCGCCGGCAGGTCGTGCGGGATCTCGATCTTGCACTCGCAGACTTCCTGCTGGCGTTCGGCCAGATCGGCAAGGCTCAGGTTGCAGAGGATGTTCTCGACCGCCTCCTTCACGCTCAGGAAGACCTCGCGAATCGCGCAGTGCTTGGGTCCCACACCGATCGTGCAGGGTTGGGCGAGAATGTGGTCGATCGAGGTCGTGTGCCCCTCCAGTGCGACCAGGATGTCGTGCATGGAGATGTCACCCGCGGAACGCCCCAACAGGTGCCCGCCCTGGGGGCCCCGGTTCGAGCGGATCAACTGGAAACGGGCGAGGGCCGCCAGGATCTGGCGCAGGTACGGCTCCGGGATGCCCTGGTTGATCGCGATCTCGTGGCTCGGCACCGGCCCCTCGTCCGAGTGCATCGCCACGTACAGCATGGCGCGGATACCGTACTCGCCCTTGGTCGATATCTTCATTGCGCACTCGCCGCCATCAGCCAGTGTAGCAGTGCCGGGTCAATCCGCAGAGCTGTCCAATGGAAGGTGAGCCTGAAGACGCGGTCGTGATCCAACGGGAGATGAGCCTGAAGTACGGCGACGGGAGATCATCGGAGGATGATCGTGTCTCTACGGACCCACCGTCTTCAGACCCTGGATCAGGTTCGGGAGTTCGTGTCTTCGAGCGGAGAGGCGGGCTTTCGGCACACGGATCGCTCGTCGGCGTACGCGTTCTTTCGGCGTACGCTGGTCCAGTTCCGCTACTCGTCGCTCGGTCGCCGGGACAAGGGGACGGTCCGTGCCTATCTGGCGAAGGTCACGGGGTTCTCCAGAGCGCAAGTGACGAGGTTGGTCCGCCAGTACCGGGAAACGGGGCGGATCGTGGACCGGCGAGGCCCGCCGAAGAACGGGTTCAAGGCGCGGTACACCAAGGCGGACAAGGGCCTTCTGGCCGAGGTGGACGCGGTGCTGGAGCAGAGGTGCGGGCACGCCACGCGGGCGGTGATGCGGCGGATGGTCGAGGAGTACGGCGACGAGCGCTTCAAGCGCCTGGCCTACATCTCGAACGGCCACCTGTACAACCTGCGCAAGTCGAAGACCTACACGCGGCGCCGCACGAACCACCGGAAGACGAAGGCGCGGAAGGTCGGGATCGCCGAACGGCGCAAGCCCCGGCCCAAAGGGCGTCCGGGCTTCCCGCGGGTGGACACGGTGGACCAGGGGGAGAAGGACGGCGAGAAGGGCGTGTTCCACATCAATCTGGTCGACGAAGTGACTCAGTGGGAGCATGTGGGCACGGTGCGGGCGATCTCCCACAACTGCCTGCTCAAGGTGCTTCGGGAGTTGATCAAGTCCTGTCCCTTCAAGGTGTTGGGCTTCCACGCCGACAACGGCTCGGAGTACATCAACCACCGAGTGGCGGAGATGCTGAACGGCCTGCACGTCCCGGAGTTCACCAAGTCGCGGCCGCGGCGCAGCAACGACAACGCGCTGGTCGAGTCCAGGAACGGCAACGTGATCCGGCGCTTCTTCGGCTACGGCCACATCCCGAAGCTGTTCGACCGCGAGGTCAACGTCTTCTCGCGAGACGTCCTCACGCCCTACCTGAACTTCCACCGCCCGTGCCTGTTTCCCACCAAGGTCGTCGATCCGAAGGGAAAGACGGCCAAGCGCTACCGCTACCAGGACACCATGACGCCGTTCGAGAAGCTCAAGTCCCTGCCCGGCGCCGAGCAGTACCTGAAGCCCGGCATCACCATCGCGGCGCTCGAGCAACAAGCCAAGGTCGTGAGCGACCTCGATGCAGCCATCGCTCTCAACAAGGCACGAGATCGACTCTTCGACCTCATCAAGCGAGAGTCCGATCCTCCTCGGTGCCGGAGCGCCTGACCTCCATGCAACCCGCAGCCCCGACCGCCTCCACGGCAGCCGGCCACCGCCGCCAGCCGCGCGGGCCTACCCTTAGGCGGCAGACTCCGCTAGCGCTCCGTCTGCCGCTCCAGAACCCTCCCCGAACCGGACCGGACCGGATCACCTCCCAACGACCGTCCCGTTCAGGCTCACTTCAGGATTGGATTACGCTCTTTCCGTCGATCCCGCAGCAGCGACTGGTTCGGGCTAGTCCGCCGCGTACCGCCGGAGCGCGTCGTCGAGCTGCTCCGCCGACACTTCACCCTCGATGAGACGTCCCTGCCAGACTCCGCGTTCCCGAACCGCGCCGTCCCGCGGAAGCTGGATCCTCCTCGCGCCGCTCGCACTCGCAGCCTGTGCCGGCTACGTCCCGTTCGACGGTACGCAGTCGCTGGCGCCCGAGTTCGAGCGGCGTCTGGGCCCCGAATGGCAACGGGAGATCGTCGCGCCGGCGGGTTTCGCTGCCGGCCGGACTG
>CAZTOF010000441.1:0-9188 GCA_964615515.1 uncultured Gemmatimonadaceae bacterium | reverse complement strand
TAGTAGATCGGCACGGTGGCGCGGTCCTCGACCGCCCGCTCGATGTCGTAGACGCTGATGTAGTCGCCGAAGACGGCGCGGGTGTTGGCGTCCTGCAGCTCGATGGGCGTGCCTGTGAAGCCCACGAAAGACGCGTTGGGCAGCGCGTCCCGCATGTGGCGCGCATAGCCGTCGATGAAGTCGTACTGACTCCGGTGTGCCTCGTCGGCGACCACCACGATGTTGCGGCGCGGTGACAACTGCGGATGCCGGTCGCCCTTCTCTTCCGGGAGGAACTTCTGGATCGTGGTGAACACCACGCCCCCCTGCTCGACGGCTAGCTTGGCCCGCAGGTCGGCCCGGTTCCGGGCCTGGGCCGGAGTCTGCCGCAGCAGGTCGTGGCAGCGGGAGAACGTGCCGAAGAGTTGATCGTCGAGGTCATTGCGGTCCGTCAGCACCACGATCGTCGGGTTCTCCATCATCGGCTCCCGCGCAATCCGTCCGGCGTAGAAGGCCATCGTCAGGCTCTTGCCAGACCCTTGGGTGTGCCAGACGACCCCGATGCGGCGGTCGCCGGGGTCGCCGCCCGACTGTTTGCCGGTCTCGTACCGGCCCCCGGGGTCGGCCACCCACCTGGCTTTCTGACGGAGCGCCACTGCGCGGAGCGTCTCAAGCACCGCCGTCTCCACTGCGTGAAACTGATGATACCCGGCCATCTTCTTGGCTAGCTTGCCGCTGCCGTCGTCGTCAAAGACGATGAAGTCCCGGACCAACCTCAGAAACCGGTCATGCTGGCACATTCCTTTGAGCATCACCTGCAACTGGGGTAGATGCGGGCTTGCGAGCGTTTCTCCGGTGATCGTCCGCCATGGCTTGAACCACTCGCGCCCGGCTGTCAGCGTGCCCATGCGCGCGTCGATTCCGTCCGAGGCGATGAGCACGGCGTTGAAGGCGAACAGGTCCGTAAGTTCGGCCTTGTAGGTCTGGATCTGATTCCAAGCCGTCCACACTGTGGCCTTCTCGTCCGCCGGGTTCTTGAGTTCGATCAAACCGAGCGGAAGGCCGTTGACGAACAGCACGATGTCCGGTCGTCGCTCGTGCTCGTCCTCGACGACGGTGAACTGGTTGACCGCGAGCCAGTCGTTGTTCGCGGGGCTTTCGTGGTCGAGGACGGCGACTTGGGCTCCCCGCACGGTTCCGCCAGCGGTCCGGTACTCAATTGTCACTCCATCCACAAGGAAGCGGTGGAACGCGCGGTTCCTGGCTTCCAAGGTGGAGCCTTCGGGTCGGATGAGCTTGCGGAACGCGTCGTTCAGGGCTCCGGGGGGCAGGTTGGGGTTCAGCAGTGCCAGGGCATTCCGCAACCTCTGTTCCAGAACAGTCTCACGGTAGTCACATCGTTCCGCGCCGGACGCGTGCGGGGAGATGCCGGGACCGTGGGCCACCTTCCAGCCAAGGTCTTCGAGCCATTCGAGCGTAGCGGCCTCGACGGAGGATTCTGTAACACGCACCGTCAGGCCCACCCTGTCCCGCGCTTCGCATTAGACCGCTCCGGTCGACGAATTGCACAGGCGCACCCGCCTCGGACCTGGTACATCGCCTCGCACGCCACGAAGTCCTTCATGAGTCTGCCTCCCCGGAGAGCACTCCCCACAAACGCTTGTATCCGTTCCCCGAAAGAGCGGACCGTTCCGGGCGGGCACGGCGCCATTCGCCATCGCTGAGGCTCTTCAGAAACTCGCGCGCCTGGACAACGGAGTACCGGCCATCGTCTTCTCCGACTGTCTCGCGGTACAGCTTGCCAAGATTCTCTGCGACACTGCGAGGCGCGGCATTCATGCGCATCAGAACGGCGTCCTCTGTCCGGACGCCGTGGTAGATCATCGCCGGAAGTGCATTGATCCTGCGGTGCTCGGCTTCGGATAGGCTCTCGAAGTCGAGACCGGAAACGCGGCTTAACGCGGCAATGCCCCAAGTACCGCTGTTGGAGATCGTCCGGTAGATCGCACGGCAGGCATTCGTAATCGCCCGGGTTCCATCGTCGTCGTCGGTCTCCCGGCTGAAGTACTTCCGAGCGATGACGTCGATGGCTTTGCCGTTCACCCAGTCGCGCGTGATTCCGGAAATCCGCATTTGCCTGTGACCCTCGCCCCGGATTTCTTCTAGTTGCCGCTTCAGTTGCGGTACGCTCAACATCACTCCGTACAGATCGGCCATCCGGCCGCCATCGCCGAAAAGGCTTTCCGGAGCCCAATCCGAGGGCTTGAGCTGGGTCTCGAGCGTGCGCAGTTGAATCCTTGCTCCCGCTACGCCTTCCGGGGAAAAGCCGGTCGAGTCCGCAAGCTCGGCAACGCCGCTAGGCATGTCGGCGAGCTTGCGGGCGTAAGCGCGCGTGGCGTCCAGTAACGCGTCGGCCTTCTGCCGTTGCGAAGGATCATTTCGCAGCGAAGTGTATCCGAAGGTTTGCCGAAGAAGCTGTTCTGAGTCCGATAGCACGGCGTCCAGGTTCTTCTTTTCCGCCCAGAGATGGGCGACATAGCAACGGAAGTCCTCCCATTGATCCTGCCAAAGCAGGTCGGAGAGTCTCGCCAATTGCCCTTGCTCGGCAAGCTCGTCCAATTGCGACACCAGCCGCGAGACGAGTGCGCCCGTGCTACGGCGAACGAACTCGATCACGGATTCCGGGTCAGAGCCTGCCGCAAGGCCGACTACACCGACGCTGTCATGGCCAATCCGTCCCGCACGGCCTGCCAGATTCCAGAATTCGCGCGGCGACATCTCCTGTCCATAGGGATACTTGTGCGTTTGCAAAAACACGGAGGAAACCGGAAAGTTGATGCCCTGGGCAATCGTGGTCGTCGCACATAGGATCTTCAGGGTTCCTGTCTCGGCGAGCCATTCCATCAGGGCTCGTGCATCGTCGGACAGGCCGGCATGATGGACTCCGACCCCCTTCTCCAAGGTCGCGACAAGCTGAAAGGTCGAACCGACCTCAGTCCGCAGAAAGTCCTGAACAAGCTGGATACGCTGCGGCACCGGGTCGAGCCGCGACAGGCTTTCGGCTGCCTTTGCCGCCATGTTCCACACAGTGGGAATGCTGTTCGCGATAGCGATACTCGTGCCACGAGCAGACATGACCTTCGCCATCGCTGCCGTCTGAAGACCCAAGCCCTTTTGTTGGCCATTAGTGACGACATGGCTCCTAGGAACATTGACGGGCCTCACCCCACCAACGCGGTGAATGCCGGTAAGCGCCATGGCCTTCGGAGTTGCCGTCAAGGTCTTGAAACGAAGATGCCACCCGGCCCGCTTCCTGTCATCCGGAGCAGCGCCATAGAGGCCGATTATTCGTTCGTTAGGCTTCCACGGTACGGTGCCGAGGCTAATGGCTTGGCCTGCATTGATATCCTGCGCCAACCACCGGGCAACCGATTCGGCCCCCTCGACATAGGGCATGAGGAGCAAGAAGTTGGCCAGCGGACAATCCATCTTGACCGTGGCGAGCAACAACTCGATGCGCAGTCCCCGGCCCTTGGTCTCGATGTTATGAGCCTCGTCCATCACCACGAGCGCCAGCGGGCGCGGCTCGACTTTCTTGTTACGGACTACGAGAGACAGTTTCTCGGGCGTGGCTACGAGAATGTGGAAGGGCTGATGCGTTTCGGTCAGCAACTCTTCCTCGAATGCATCCACTTCAACCGCCGCCGTCAGTTGTTCGACCCTTAGGCCAATGGGTTCGAAATCCGTTCTCAGCCCACGGGTGAGCTGCGCGCACAGGGCGCGCGTCGGTGCCACATAGGCAACCCAGCCGTTCTTGGCATCGAACTGGTTGAGCGCTTGTAGGATGCGGAACTGGGCGAGCAGCGTTTTGCCGCCCGAGGTCGGCAAGTCGATCACGATCGCGGTCTTGGCCTGGTCAAGGAGTCCCTGCTCCAATAGCGCCGCGCGCTGGGGCGGCAGAAGTTCGAACATCGCCCGATGTTCGCGACGCGTGAGGGAGCGGACAAAGTCCGATGTCCGTGAATTGACAGCGCGCGTTGCCCACCACAGCGAATTGGTGACCATTATCCGCCCGGCTGCATGCATCCAGCGGAGGATCAACTCGTGCTGCGCGTCGCCTGACGCCGTCGCCGCTCGGATGGCGCCGTCAAAGTGCTTGTCAAGCGATCCGAGTGGGTTGGGCGGCTGCCCTTGCAGCATGTACAGAGCCACGATCTCCGTAGCTCTTGCCCAGTGATAGAGTGCGGCGAGCCGCAGGGCGATCGCCCTATCCTCTGCGGGCGAGCCGTTCTGGAGACGACCTTCCTCAAATAGCTTTTGATCCTCGCGTAGTCCCGCGATGATCTCCCTGATCCGGTCAAGATCGTCCCAGCCTTGCTTGCGAAACAACCGGACCCAGCAGTGAAATAGCCGATACAACAGGCGATGATCCCACTGTGTCCCCGCGACGCTCGGAGGCTTGAGGGCCTCTTCATTCTCCTTGTACCAGCGGCGAAGATCGGACCAACGATCCCCGCAGTAGGCGACAGCGGAAAGCTGCAACACAAAGAACAGACGATCGTGCGTCTTAGTCGGAACCGGCAGTAAGCGGCGGATGTCGAACACGCGGAACGATGCGGCGGTCGCTTGATCGCGCAGTTCCATGTTCTCCCCGAAAGGCCGACTCAGTTCCTCCAGGCCTTCGATCGCGGCCACCTCGAAAGCGAGCGCGGCGCGTTCAAGCAGGGAATCTTGGTCCTGGCTCCGAGAGAACGAAAAGGAGATCTGTCCGCCAACGGCCCGGTCGGCCAGACGCTCGCTCACCAGCCTGTCAGCACGTTCCAGATCAGCTACGCCAATCGCATTCACGGCCCAATGACTTCTGAGCGCGTCGAGGGCCTGTTTGGACAGACTCATGACAGGTCTCCCGCCCTGGCCGCGATGGCGACCGCCCCGATCCCGTCCAGACGACCGACCGGTAGGTACAACGCCAGTAACTCGATCCTCGTACCATCGGGGCAGCCTTGGCCGAGACGCTCGACCCGCGCTCTCACATCGTTCTGGTGCGGCGAGATGTCTCGGACGAGGAAGCCGAACAGTCGGACATCGGACTTGTTGGCCAGATAGCGTCTCCCCGCCCGTTGAAAACGCTCTATCCAATCGGCTCCCTTGGCGCGATGACCAAGGTACCTGAAGAGGTTGTCCCGTATGGACGTGCTGTTGCGAAGGTCCTCAAGCTGCCGCTTCAGACCCGTTCGACCATACATTGCTCCCGGCGGGTGACTAGCGTCCGAGGAAGTCTTGACTTCGCCGAACGCCAGACAATCGCCCTGGGCATCAGCGTGCAGACCGACGAGGTCAGCTCCCGGAAGGCTGGAACCGCTCTTGCGCTCGTCACGCCCGTCGGGCCACGGGAAGTGGCAGTCGCGATGATCGGTCAGCCACGTCTCGGCGATCGCCTCTCCGACCCGCCAGTCTTCGATATGCACCGGATCGGCAAGTACGCGCCGCAGGCCGGCCTGCTCGAACGCGGTTTCGGCAACTCCACGCAGTATCTCGTCGATGTCCGCCTTGCCTTCGTCGTCGAACAGCACGGCAGCCACTGGGCCATCCAATGCCGCGTCGAGTTCCTCGCCGGACCACCTAAGGCCAAGCCCGGTGCAGGGCGGACCGCCTAGCGAGTAAACGGCTTCTCCGTGTGCTACCGTCACGCTACCGCCTCCACTTCCGAGGCTTCGCGGGCGCGCATTTCGCCGGAAATGAGCTTGGGGAGAAGGGTGTCGCGTAGCGCGGCGAGGGTCGTGACTTCGGATCTGTTTCTCAGGACTCTCGCGAGCAAGCTTCCGGCTATTTCACCGAACACCCGGAAGACTCTCGGCGACCCGGCCAACACCTCTTGGGTCTTCAGAGCCTTCGGGGGGACGCGCTGATGGCTCTTGGAAGTGCCAGTCACCATGGACTTGAGCAGAACACGAAAGCTCTGATCCACAAATAGTGCAAACAGAAGACTCCTGCTCGCGGGAGGTCGCGGCGTGAAAACAAGAAACTCAGTCGAGCACACTTGCCGTCTTCCCTTGGAGTTGGCTGGCATCCAGACGCGAGGGATTCGTGGATTCAGTTTGGACAGGAGGACCGCATCCCCGCGTACAACGGTCTTGTTGCTTCTGATGTCCGCACCAAGCTCGATGGAAGGGCGCTGGCCGGCATCATATGCCGGGATGCTGAAGTGCTCGTACTCCTCTTCGGGCGAACGTAAGGGCGACGTGGACTTCGTATGGTGGTCCGCTAGACGATCCAGTCTGAAGATCTCCCAGCCCTCGGGTATCTTCCCCATCTCGGATTCCACGAGCCGGTCGGGGAATAGGTCGGCAATGTCCTGTGGCAAGCCGGTGTCGCGATCCTCCAACTTGGCGCAGACCGGATCGAAATCGACGAACCAAGACTTGAACAGCGCCCGTGCTATCGCTTCCAGCGTCTCGTTCATCCGCCGGTTCACTTCGATCTTGTCGTCGAGCGTGCCGAGGATGCGAGCGACGGCACGTTGTTCGGACACGTCTTCCGGCGCCTGAACGTCGAACGCCTCGATCATCGCTTTGGTCAGTGCGTTCCGCGTTCCACCAGCCCCGGCCCAGGACAAGAGCTTGGCCTGAGTCTCGCGGTAGATCAGAAAATAACGGAGGAAACCCGGATCAAGCTTAGTCGGATCGGGGCGGATGATCGCCACATGCTGGTTGACCCGCGCAGGTAGAATGCGTGAGTCGACCTGGCAGGCGCGTGCGACAGAGTCGCCCGTGATATTGAGTAGCACGTCTCTGTCTCGCACCTCCACGCCGTTGAGCTCGGAGGCATGTTGCTCACCAATGTACGCGAGGCCTTCGTGCAGAAAACCGTCATTCAGTACGTTCTGGCTCCTGATCAATGCATACGGTCCGGTGGGCAAGTAAACATCCTTGCCGCCGCGAGGCGTCGCCCCGCTGCCGATCTTGGTGCAAACCAGACCCAAGTTCATCGATACCCAGTCGCCCGAGCGACCGCCGGCTATCGCGGGATTGTATCCGTCTTCGCGGGACGACAGTTCGTGCCGCGCAAGCCGCTGCGTCAGGGCGCGTGCGTCGGAGTCGCTCACGCTCCCGTGCCTTCGAACCCCAACGCGTTAAGGTTGTCGATGATCGCCGTATCGAGTCGAGTGCCTTCGGCCCGGTGCTCGTGGAGGTCGGCCAACAGTCGTGTCATCTTGTCCTCGAACGGCTCGCCGTTATCCACCTGCGGCGCTACACCGACGTAGCGGCCCGGTGTCAGCACGCAGCCGTGCTTGCCGACCTCAGCCAACGGAGCGCTCTTGCAGAAGCCGGGAACATCGGCGTAGCCGTTCCCCTCCTCGGTGGCCCGCCAAGAGTGGTAGGTGCCAGCGATCCGCGAGATGTCCTCGCCGGTCAACTCGCGGTGAGTCCGGTCCACCATCCGGCCGAGCTTCCTCGCGTCGATGAACAGGATCTCGCCCCGCCGCCTGCGACCGCGTGCCAGGAACCACAGGCAGGCGGGAATCGGGGTCGAGTAGAAAAGCTGGCCGGGCAGGGCGACCATGCAATCCACGAGTTCGGCTTCGATCAGGTTCTTCCGGATCTCACCTTCGCCGGACTGGCTCGCCGACATCGAGCCGTTGGCCAGCACAAAGCCCGCCACGCCCCTCGGGGCGAGGTGGTGGACCATGTGCTGTACCCATGCGAAGTTCGCGTTGCCCTTCGGCGGGACGCCGTAGCGCCAGCGCTTGTCGGAAGCGAGCCGCTCGCCGCCCCAGTCCGAGACGTTGAACGGAGGGTTGGCGAGGATGAAGTCGGCCTTCAGGTCGGGATGGCGGTTGTTGTGGAAGCTGTCACCGTGGGCGATCTGCCCTCCGATCCCCCGTATCGCGAGGTTCATCTTCGCGAGCCGCCACGTCGTGTAGTTCGATTCCTGACCGTAGATCGAAATGTCGCCTCGCGCGTTTCCGCCGTTGGCGTTACCGGTGGCATGGGCGCGGATGAACTCGACCGACTGCACGAACATGCCCGAAGAGCCGCAGCATGGATCGTAGACCCGCCCCCGATAGGGCTCCAGCATCTCGACGAGCAGTCTGACGACGCAACGCGGGGTGTAGAACTCGCCACCCCTCTTCCCCTCGGCGCTCGCGAACTGAGCGAGGAAATACTCGTAGACGCGGCCGAGTACGTCCTTGGAGCGGGCTTCGGCGTCCCCGACGCGGATGTTGCCCACCATGTCGATCAACTGGCCCAAGCGGTGCTTATCCAGCGCCGGGCGCGCGTAGTCCTTGGGGAGCACCTCCTTCAGGGCCGGGTTGTCGCGCTCAATCGCGGTCATGGCCCCATCCACGGTCTGGCCGATGGTCGGCTGCCGCGCCTGGGCCTTCAGCTTGGCCCAGCGGGCTTCCCGCGGCACCCAGAAGATGTTCTCCGCGATGTACTCGTCGCGATCCTCCGCAGCCTCCTCCCCCCAATCGGCCAACACCGCCTCACGCCGCTCCTCGAAGGCGTCGGAGATGTACTTAAGGAAGATGAGACCGAGCACGACGTGCTTGTACTCGGCGGCGTCCATCGAGCCGCGAAGCGCGTCGGCCATGGCCCACAACTCGGACTCGTAGCCGGTTGTGGCTCCGCCGCTGGTCTGCCTATTGGCCACCTTCGTCCTCTGTTCGTCCGTGGGCGTGGATCGTGAGCGCCAGAAATATGACATGGGTCGGGTCGCCGTGCATCTCTGGGCACCGAATTCGGGATGCGGGGGACATCCGCGTGCGGCCGCCGGGGCCGCATTGACCCACGGAGTCTTGAAACCTATCGCGGACGAATTTCGTAAGATGTCGCCCCCTCGGGTCACTGAAGGGTGAAGGGTAGCACGACTCATACGAGGCGAAACGGAGAAACGCGTAGGCAGGTTGATTCATCCCACAGCCGCCCCGATGCCCGTGTCCATGGACGGGGGCGCTAACGGAGTCAGTCACCGCTCCGGCGTCCCGGGTGCCAGGACGATTCGGCATCGCTGGCCTCCGTCCCGCCGCCAGCCGCGCTTCGCGAGGTCCGTCTGAACGGGGTTCCTGGAGCGCTCGCGAAGGCGCTCAGCCACCGCATCGGCGACGGCGGCGGCCGGTTCCTGGACGCGGCCCCCACGGGCCTCTCTGACGCCCGTTTCGTGGTTCAGCCAGCTTACTCCTTGGGGCCACACTCCGTGAGTCCCCT
>CAZTOF010000440.1:0-2678 GCA_964615515.1 uncultured Gemmatimonadaceae bacterium | reverse complement strand
GTCCACGAGGTCGTGGCGACCACCGATGGGCCCCATCGACCGTTTGGGTCTGGGTACAAGGCCGCTCATTGGTTGCTCCGAAGTCAGATGGCTGACGGAGTAGTCGGATGTTTCCAAGAGGCGTCCCGCGTGGTGTTTGCTTTCGAACTGTTACCGGTTGTTCGCTCTTTCGATCCCGGTAGCCGGACCAACACCTGGACTGCCCGAATTGAGGGGTTTGCTCCCGCGGAAGTGGTCGAAGGCTTTGACGCCCGGGGAGCCTACGTAACGCGCCGCCGAACAGACACTGAAGACCTCGTGGGCGGGCTACATGGCTTGGGGTCCGATCACTTCCTGCTGCAAACAGCACGCCTCAACTCCCGAGCGCGCACCATCACCGTCAACAGTTTTCTGGTTGACGCGAGAACGGGGAACGGTGCTTCGCTCGGCGACGACCTACCGGTCATCTTCGATCCGACGCTGGAGCGATACATAGCGATGTTCGAAGACCCCTTTCCCCGAATCGAACTACGGACGCTCAATGGTGACAGATGAGACTTGGGGATTCTCCCATGACGAGTAACGGGGTAACGCCGGGGAGGGGAACGCAATCGGGCGGCCCACGGAGAGCACGGTTGGTATGGTTGCCTATTCTCTTGGGTCTAGCCATAGGAATTGGCGCGCGTGCAAACGGGCTGATTCCCTTGCCAGAGATTGACGTTGAGTGGAGTATCCCCGCGACCGTGGCCACATCCTACCGTCCTGACGGAACCCTTGCTTCAGGTGGAGAAATCGCCCTAATATACGTCGGATCGTCGCAATGTGTTTGGTCCAATACGCCCGAGTTGGTAACGTTAGTCGGCAATCTCAAACTCGAACTTCAGGCTCGCGCACGTGCCGAGCAGCGCGGGTTTGTAGCCGTTGGCATCGCTCGTGATATGGTTGCGGCCAACGGGCTGGAACACCTACGTAAGTTCGGGGCCTTCGACGAAGTTACGTCAGGTCGCAGCTGGGCCAACATCGGCTTGCTCAAGTACATCTATGGTGATATGCCGGGCCGAGCGGCGACACCGCAGGTCCTCGTGGTTTCTCGGACCGTCCACGCTGAAGGGGGCCACTATGGCTTTCGGGATGAACGTGTGCTTGTACGCGCGATCGGACTCGAAGACATCAAGGCGTGGATCTTGGCTGGGGCACCGCTCGATACGAACGCTTCTTTCCTGGATTCATGACAGCGGCCGCGCTACTGGTGGCCGCCGTTCAGCAGACGACCCTCTTCGGCGTCGTCCGGGACAGCATCGACCTTGAGCCGGTGGCATTCGCGCGGGTCACCGTTTCGGTCGCTGCCGAACGCTCGTCCGCGACGGCAACAGCAGATTCCGACCGCTTCGGCGCTTTTGTGGTCGCGGGCGCGCCTACACGTGAGGTTCGGGTGCAGGTCGAGGCCTATGGGTACGAAGCCTGGGTACGGTCATATACCGACGTTCCGCCTGACGAGCTACTCGTGCTCTTGCGGCGCGCCCCAGTGCCGATCGATTCGATCGTGGTCAACGTCCGCGGGCAGACGGGCAACCCGATCTCGCTCTCCAGAGACGCATTCGTCGTAGATACTGCCGTGATGCGCCTGCTACCGACCATTCTTGAAACAGACGCACTACGGGCGGTCTCGATGTCGCCTTCGGCTTCGGCCCCTTCGGACTGGACCGCGATCCCGTTCGTACGGGGTGGTGTCAGCGCCGGGACCCCCGTGATGCTCGACGGTGTCCGCCTTTTCAACCCCCACCACCTCGGCGGCTTTCTTTCGGCAGTCAACGCAGAGGCGGTGGAGCGGGTGACGCTTCTGTCGGGCTCGGGCGGAGACGCACAACCGTTCGGGTCGCTCTCGGGTGCAATCGACATTCAGACCCGCGACGGGGCACGGGACCGCAGGCGCGTGACCGGCTCCTTAGGTCTCGCGTCGTCGCGGGTCGCGGTGGAGGGCCCTGTCGGTGAGAGCGCGTCTTTCATTGTCGACGGTCGCCGGACCTACATCGATCTCATCTTCTCGGGGCTCAGGGGCCTCGGCGCAACAGAGGCTGTCATCCCGTATGCGTTCGATGACCTACACGCCAAGTTCACCAAGGACCTGGGGGGCGTTCGGCGCCTCTCAGTCACCGCCTATACCAACTCCGAAGCGTTCGACAACCTCGCCGAGGAGTACAACGAGACCGCCACCCTCGACTGGGGGAACACTGCGGTGGCCATTCACTACCGCCATCCCCTCGGTCCGGCCACGCTGGTCGACGCGACCTTGGGTCACAGCCGTTTCTCCAGCCATTTCCTTGGGCTTGGCGGCGGTAGCAGCGTTGCCGAGCGATTTGGTGGCGACTATGTGCCACCCGAAGATACTGTTATCCTGGGCAGCGGTTTCATGAGTGAGCAACGGGCGGATGTCCGTGTGACTCGATACACCGAACACACGACCGTGACGGCCGGCCTACAGGCCACCGACTTCACCGCCGACCACGGCTACGCGGTCGACGATGATCACAGAGACCTGCAGCAGATCATCCTGTCGTCGCTGAACCTGAGAGCCTCTCAATGGCGGCTTGCCGCGTACTCCAGGGTTGAAGCCCGCTTCGGCGGGAGTTGGGCTTCCAGGGCAGGGCTACGGCTGGACCATTTCTCAGGGCTCGCAACCATGCTGGCGCCCTTTGCGG
>CAZTOF010000439.1:0-2868 GCA_964615515.1 uncultured Gemmatimonadaceae bacterium | reverse complement strand
GAGTGGGCCGCGCCGCCGCTCCTCATGAGCGAACTCGGCAACGTGCTGGTGGGGTTCGTCCGCCGCGGCTGGGTGACCCCGGATCAGGCGGGGGCCATGTGCGACGACGCGGCTTCGGTGCTGGGGCCCCGGGTGGTGTCCGTGCCGTCCGCGCGGGTGGTCGCGGCCGCGCTGGAGTGCGGTCTGACGGCCCGCGACGCGGAGTTCGTGGTGGCGGCGCGGGAGCTGGGAGTGCGGTTGGCCGCGCTGGACCGGGCGATTCTGAGGGGAGCGCCGGATGTGGCGGTGGAGGTGGGGGAGGGGTGAGGTCCATCGTTCACGGCACCGCCGTTTGTCGTCGAGGAACGACGACGAGAGCCGTCTCGGCCGGGACTTTGTCCAACATGAAGATACACATTAGGATACATGACCCATGAGAAACACGGCGGAGGAGTGGGTGTGTACGGCGCGCCGGCGCGGGCGCCAATCTCACTCGGGCCGCCTTCGACCAGGGAATGTCCGGTAGATGGTCACCAGGTCCAAAGGACGGACGCTCCATCGGATCGACGAGTTGCCGTCCTTCCCCGAAGGATGGTACTTCGTCACCACGCGCGAGTCCCTTCTCGGGAACCGTCTGATCGAGAAGACGTGGCTTGGCGAGGAAATCGTCGCGTGGTGCGACGAGCAGGGTCGGGTCTGCGTGGCCGGCGCGTACTGCCCGCACCTGGGGTCGCACATGGGACCGACCGTGGGTGGCAGGGTGCGCGACGGTTGCCTGGTCTGCCCGTTTCACGGGTTCGAGTTCGACACCACCGGGAAGTGCGTTGCCACGCCCAACGCCCCGGCGCCCAGGGCCGCGAAACTGAAGGTCTACCGGACCCGGGAGATCCTCGGGATGGTCTTCGCCTGGTGGGGCAGCGGCGGCCGGCCTCCACAGTGGGAGCTGCCGGATGATCCGCCCACCGAAGCGCGGTGGAGCCGGTTGCGGTCCTGCACCCTGCGGTTCCGGGGTCATCCGCAGGAGACCACCGAGAACTCGGTGGACGTGGAACACCTGGGGTACACGCACGGCTACGATGACGTGGAACCGGCCGCTTCGCTGACGATCGACGGTCCCTACCTGAAGAGTTGCTTCGACTTCACGAACATTCGCAGGATCGCCGGTCTGGTGGACATCGTGTCCGAGGTCTCGGCGGTCACCCACGTCCATGGACTGGGCTACTCGTTCGTCGAATTCCGCGAGAAGAGGATCGGCATGGATGCGAGGTTGTGGGTGTTGTCGACGCCCGTGGACGGCACCTTCTTGGACCTGACGCTGGTCACCCAGGTGCGGGAAATCCGCAAACCGGGGCGGTCCATTGCGGGTCTGGGGTTTCTCCCCGTGGCCCTGCGCCACAGGCTGATGAGCCGCTTGCTCCTGGCGGAGGAGAAGCGGTATGTGATGCAGGACGTGGTCATCTGGGAACGAAAGCGGTACCAGTCTCCCCCACGGCTGTGCCGGGCCGATGGCCCGATAGGGAAGTACCGCCTGTACTGCCGGCAGTTCTATCCGGAGCTCCGGGCCGCGGCACGGGGGCCGCACCGGCGAGTCGGCCCGGAGACGCGCCTGGTGGCATCGGTGGGGAGAGAAGGGAAATGAGGTTCCGCGGATTCCCGCCACGGGTGCCCGGGACGGAGATCATGCAGAGAGGCCGGGGCTGATGGCTGTTGCAACCGAGAGCGTGACCACCCAGACGCTGACCCTGCCCGAGGAGCTCATCCTCATGCTCCTCAACGAGGAGAACGGCTACTTCCACCAGGTGCCCGGCTGGCAGCTCAACTGCGCCGTAGTGGGCGCGGTACTCGCGGAACTCTCCCTGCTGTCGCGCATCGACACGGACCTGGAATCCCTGTTCCTGGTGGACGCGACGGAAACGGGCGACCCCTCCCTGGACCCCATCCTGGAGGAAATCGCGAACGAGCCGGTCCAGCGGAACGCCCAGTACTGGGTCGAACGGCTCGCGCACCGCGCGGAATCGGTCATCGACCTGACGCTGGACCGCCTCGTCAAGCTCAAGATCCTGGAGTACCACGACGGCGATTTCTGGACGGTGGCCAGTACGGTCTGGCACACGGAGCTCTACGGCGACACCGAGGAAAGCACCGCGGGGCAGTTCATCAAGACGCGCATAGGCAGGGCGATCTTCACCGACACGATCCCCGACCCGCGGGACGTCATCGTCATATGCCTCGTCAACACCTGCGACGCCTTTCGCTTCATATTCCAACTCGACGCGGAGGCGGAGGAGCGCATCGGGTTCATCTGCAAGATGGACCTGATCGGTCGTTCCATCGCCGCTGCGGTCCTGCACAACGTCGCCGTCCCGCTCCTTCGCCGTTCCCGCCTGACCAAGCACATCCCGCGTGTTTCCCTGCGCAAGCTGCTGCTCAGCCGCCATGTGCGGACCGGCAACCTCCCCGCGCTCTTTGCCGACCTGGCCAGGGAGTACGGGCCCGTCTACCAGATTCGGCCGCCGTTCGGGAAGCGCATGATCTTCATCGCCGGAACCGAGGCGAACCAGTGGGTCAACCGGCACGGACGCATGTACCTGAGGGCCAGGGACTATTTCGCCGATTTCGAGAAGGTCTACGGGGCCTCCGGTGTGCTTCCCTCCCTCGATGGCGCCGATCACTTCCGGCTGCGCAAGGCCCTTGCACCGGCGTATTCGCGGCGGAGGCTGGTGGACCAGATGGACCAGCTCCTCCACTTCGGCCGCAAGCACATGGGGGTGGAGTGGAAGGTCGGCGACACCGTGTCCGCCACGCGCCTGAGCCGACGGATGATCAACTCCCAGATCTCCCCGATGCTCGTCAGCGTCGAGTCGCAGGACATCTTCGACGACATGTCGA
>CAZTOF010000438.1:0-5381 GCA_964615515.1 uncultured Gemmatimonadaceae bacterium | reverse complement strand
GCCCCCGTAGAGCACCGGCGCCCGCCCCAGTTCACCCAGCGCGGAGCGCACAATGCCATGAGCCTCGGCCGCGTCTCCCGGCGTCGCCGTCTCCCCGGTCCCGATCGCCCAGACGGGTTCGTACGCGACCATGAACTCGGGCGCGGCCGCGAGCGACCCGGCAAAGGCACCGACCTGGCGCCGCAACACCTCCTCCAGCCGCCCCGCCCTCCGCTCCTCCAGCAACTCACCCACGCAGACCACCGGCGCCAGCCCGGCCCGCACCGCCGCGCGCACCTTGCGGTCCACCTCGGCGTCCGTCTCGCCGAAGACGTGGCGCCGCTCCGAATGCCCGATCAGCGCAAGCGTGGCTCCCGCCTCCCTGGCCATTTCGGCCGAGGTCTCGCCGGTCAACGCCCCCGCTTCGCGCCAGTGGATGTTCTGCACCCCGAACTCCGCCGGGACGCGCGCGGCCCCAGCCGCAGCCGCCAGCGAGAGATCCGGGATGAAGAAGACCAGCCGCACCGCACCCTCTTCCACCGCCGGGCCGAAGAGAGAGAAAAACCGCTGCGCGGCCGCCGGTCCGTGGTTCATCTTCCAGTTGCCGGCCACCACCTTGGGTGCCCGCGCACTCCCTGTCATGTGCATTTCCTCCAGTCTACGCCTGTCGTCCGGAGAGCGCCGCCACTCCGGGCAGGACCTTGCCGGCCAGCAGTTCGAGCGACGCCCCGCCGCCCTGACCGCGGCAGCCGAATCGCCCCCACCCACGATCGCCGTCGCACCCCGGTCCGCCGCCTCGGCCACGACCCGCGCGATGCCCATCGTGCCGCGCGAGAACTCCTGGATCTCGAACACGCCCATGGGTCCGTTCCAGACGACGGTGGCAGCTCCCGCCAGGTGCTCGCCGAAGAGCCGCACCGTCACCGGTCCGATGTCCCCCACCACCTCGCCCGGCGCGATCCCGGAGCGGTCCACGACCCGCGTGCGGGCACCGGAAACGAGTGCCGGCGCGGCGACGCAGTCGACCGGAAGGAGGAGCCGGGCCCCGCCGGCCCGCAGCATCCGCGCGGCGACCCCGGTCTTCTCCGTCTCCACGAGGGAGGCGCCCGTCTCCAGTCCCATCGCGCGTAGCAGCGTGTTGGCCATGGCTCCTCCGACCAGCAGCGCGTCGACCCGCGGCAGCAAGGCTTCGATGACGTCGATCTTGCCCGAGATCTTGGCGCCCCCGAGAACCGCCACGAAGGGCCGGGGAGGGTCTTCGAGCGTGCCTCCGAGAATCGCCAGCTCACGGTCCACCAGGCACCCCGCCACCGCCACACCCCCCTTGGCCCGTACCGCGCGGGGCAGCCCGTCGGTGGACGCGTGGGCCCGGTGCGCCGTCCCGAAGGCGTCCAACACGAAGTGGTCCGCCCAGGTGGCCCAGTCGGCCGCCAGTTCCGGGTCATTGGCCGTCTCTCCCTGCAGAAAACGGGTGTTCTCGAGGAGCAGGACCGACCGCGGCGCCATCTCACCGACGGCTGCCGCGACCTCGCGCCCTGCCGTGTGGGGGACGAATCGGACCGGGGCCGGGAGCAGTTCGTCCAGGCAGCGGGACACCGGTTCCAGGGTGAAGGCGGGGTCCTCCCGTCCCCCGGGGCGTCCCAGATGCGAGAGGACAACGACCTTCGCGCCCGCCTCCACGAGGTGGCCGATCGTGGGAATCGTGCTCTCGATCCGGGCCGGATCCGCCACCCCCCCACCCGTCGTAAGGGGCACGTTGAAATCGGCCCTCAGCGCGACCGTGGCGGCGCCGAAGCACCGGTCCGGCAGGTCGTCGATGCTCTGCGGCCGACTCCGGCTGTTTGGCACGAACGGCGAAGTCAGTTGATCGGTGGAATCTCGAAGGCCTGATTCTCGGGAGCGGGCTGGGACCCGGTCGCGCTCGGCACGAACCTGATCGAGAATTCGACCCAGGACCCGACGGGCAGCCCTGAACGGGTCGCCGGCTGGAACCGGATCAGGCTGACCGCCCGCAACGCCGCCTTGTCGAGCCCGGGAACACCGGACGAGTTGCGGACGCTCGGAGTTTCCGGGATCCCGTCGGGACCCACCCAGAGAAGCAGGCGCACGGCGCCGCCGATACCGGCCCGCTGCAAGTCGACAGGATATTCCTCCGTTACGATTCGGCGGGCCTGCTTCCGGTCGTAGACATCCGGAAGGGTCGGAGCGAGCGGTTTCGTCCCGTCCAGCACGTCCGCGACATCCGGCTCGGGCAGGGATACCGGTACATCCTCGAGTGTTTCCACCTCCGGCGGGGCTCCACTTTCCTCGACCGTAATCGCCACTGTCGGGGCGTTCAACGGATTGGCCGTCACGGGCTGCTCCGCCTCGGTCAGGGCGTCCACGCTCTCGGGGGCCGGGAAGAGCAGCCGCGCCAGGGAGGCACGGGCCGAGGGGACCAGCAACGTGCCGGCGACGAGGAGGACGATTGACGCGGCGGCCAGCCGGTGGGTCCGCGTCCAGCGGGAGTACGACCGGGGCCCGGACCGCATGCGCGCCTGCTCGGCCGCGAGTTCGGCCCGCAACTCGGCCGCGAAGGACGAGCGTTCCTCGATCACGATCCCCCGGAGGTCCCGGTCCAGCCGCGCCAGATCGGGCGCCCCGATCTCGTGAATCCCCGGCAGTCCGCGTGTGTCGTTTCCGCGCCGGGTCATCGATTCCCCGCCTGGCCGGATTGCTCGGCAACGGCCACCCTGAGCCTGGCCAGGGCCCGGTGAATCCGCACCGCCACCGCGTTGGGTGTGATCTTGAGCGACTCGGCGATCTCCACGTTGTCGAGTCCCGCACCGTACCTGAGCGACAGGATCTCCTGGTCGGCCTCCCTGAGTGTGGCCGCAGCGCTGAAGAGTTTTCTAAGCTGCTCCGCGTGCAGGAGCCTCTCCTCCTGGGACGGGCCCCGGGACACGAGGTCCGGCGCGCGGTCCAGGGAAATGTGGAGGGACCCCCGGCGCCGCAGCGTCCGGAGGTGGTCGGTGACCGCATTGCGCGCGATGCGCAGCAGCCAGGTGCGCGGCGCCGATCGCCCGGGGTCATAGCGGTCGAGAGCCTTCAAGGCCTTGAGGAAGACTTCCGACGTGATGTCCTCCGCCAGTTCGCGGGTGGCAACCCGGAAGCGCACGTAGCGGTACACGGACTGGCGGTGGTCACGGAACCAGGCTTCGAAGTCCGGTGGGAGCTCCGCCGCGGGAGAACTCCGGCTCGTGCGGCTCCGCTCCCTGCCGGGCCGGCGCCGGGTCTTCACAGCTGTGGGATTCTTCATCGCCTTCAACTTACGCTGTCATGTCCCATCGCATTACAGTTGCGCGGCCGCGTCCGATCCCGCACCGGCCGTTCGCGGCAGACGCCGGCCAACATACCGGACCAGATCGACCACCCGCGACGAGTAGCCCCACTCATTGTCGTACCAGGCCAGGACCTTCACCAGACGGCCTCCCATGACGGCGGTGCTGGGTGCATCCACCACCGAACTCGCCGGCTCCCCGGTGAAGTCCACCGACACGAGCGGATCCTCCTCCACCCTCAGGATCCCCGCCAGGTCGGTTGCGGCGGCAGCGCGCATGGCATCGTTGACGTCGCCCCCGGTCACGTCCTCCTCCAGCTCCGCCACCAGGTCGACCAGCGACACGTCGGGCGTAGGGACCCGGATGGCCATGCCGTCGAGCCTCCCTTCCAGCTCGGGCAACACCAGCGAGATGGCGCGGGCCGCCCCGGTGGTGGTCGGAATCATGCTCAGCGCGGCCGCACGGGCGCGCCGCAGGTCCTTGTGGGGGCCGTCCAGGACCGCCTGGCCGGCCGTGTACGCATGAATCGTGGTCATCAGGCCGCGCACGATGCCGAAGCGCTCCAGCAGCACCTTGGCGACGGGCGCCAGACAGTTGGTCGTGCAGCTGGCGTTGGAGATGAGGTGGTGGCGTTCGGGATCGTAAAGGTGGTGATTGACACCCAGCACGACGGTGAGGTCCTCGTCCTTCGCGGGTGCGGAGATGACGACCTTGAGCGCCCCCGCTTCCAAGTGCTTCCCGGCCTGCTCCCGGCTCCTGAACAGCCCGGTGGACTCCACCACCACGTCGATCCCCAGCTCCCGCCACGGGAGCCCCGCCGGATCGCGCTCCGACAGGACCGTGATCCGGTCACCGTCGACGATCAGCCCGTCGCCCGACACCTCCACCGAACCGGGGTAGGGCCCATGGACCGAGTCGTGCTTCAGCAGGTGGGCCAGCGTGGCGCTGTCGGTCAGGTCGTTGACCGCGACGAAATCCAGGTCGGTCCCGCCGGACTGCTTGGCGGACCTGAGGACGTTCCTGCCGATCCGGCCGAAGCCGTTGATCGCCACTCGTATGGACATGTGCGTGCCAGCTCCCGCGGCGGGTCCTCCGCCGGTTCAGGTGGATTCGAGCGAGATCGGGACCGTGCGTGCGAACGCGTACGCCGTCACGGATCCGGGGTCGCCGCACCGGAGCGCCTCGGTGGCCGCCACGAGCGTGGCGCCCGTGGTGATGACATCGTCCACCAGAAGCAGCCGGCGACCCCGGGTCCTGTCGGCCAAGGTCTCCACCAGTGCGAATGCGCCACTCACGTTAGCCCGGCGCTGCATCGGATTCAAGGCGGTCTGGGTACCCTTCTGGCTGCGCCGCTCCAGACAGGGCAAAAGGGGCCTGCCCAGCTCCCGTGCCAGAGCGGCGGCGATCACCTCGGCCTGGTTGTACCCCCGGCGGGTGAGGTTTCGCCGGGACGTGGGAACGGGGACGACGCAGTGAGCCCGTTCCACCGCGTCGCCGGCCCGGCGGGCCATCTCGACACCCATGAAGTCCCCCGCTCCGCGCCAGCCGTGGTATTTGAGCGCATGGACGAGTTCCCTGGCGGGCGACTCCAGGAGGCAGGCCGCGTGCGCGCCGGCCAGCAGCTCCGGCCAGTCCATGCATTCCAGGCACGAGGGTGCCTCTCCGGTCCCCAGCGGAGCCCCGCAACGACCGCAGACCGGCAGCGGCACGGGGGGAAGCCGCAATCGGCAGTTGCGGCAGACGGGTCCCTCTCCGGCCCGCACCTCTTCCCCCGCCGACCCCCCGCAACCCGCGCATGCCGGCGGCAGCAGGAAGTCGATCACGCCGGCGACGCGTGCGAAGCGGCCCGGTCCCGGTCTCCGGGGCGAAGCTACCCGAGCGCTCGTGTCATCACCCCCGGCGGCGGCGGCTCCCCGAACCACCGCAGATATGACGCTTCCGCCTGCAGCACCAGCATGTCCCGTCCGTCCACGGCGGCGACGCCCATTGCGGCAGCCTGGCGGCAAAGGGGCGTCGGTTCCCCGCCGTACACCAGATCGATCACTCGCCGGGGAGGCCGTTCAAGGGCGTTCAGATCGAGCG
>CAZTOF010000437.1:0-2879 GCA_964615515.1 uncultured Gemmatimonadaceae bacterium | reverse complement strand
CCTCCCCGCCACACGGTGTGACCCGCCGCGCCCCGCTCGGGGCGCACACCACACCCGAGTCACTCCGGCCGGCCAGACCGTCGCGCCTCACGGGTGACCACATCCATGGGGAGGGAAGCATGTCCATCCTGCGAACCATGGCGGTCGCGTGCGCGATCGCCCTTTCGGCATACATCACCGCACCGTGCGGGGCGGCTCAGCCGCCGTCCTACACGACCCACGGCGACGCGGTGCTGGCCGGGCTCATCGGCGAAGCACTCGACGGAAGCCCGCGCTTGCGAGCCGCGTTCCTGGAATCGCGGGCGGCCGAGTCACGCGTCCTCCAGGCAGCGACCCTGCCGGATCCCTCGCTCTCCTTCACCCAACACGTCCTCGGTCCGCAGACGCGCGCCGGCCCTCAGTTCTCCAACGTTGCGGTCACCCAGTCGCTTCCCTGGTTCGGCACCCTCTCGGACCGGCGGGCGGTCGCTTCGGCCGCGTCCGCCATGCAGAGCGAGTCGTACCACGAACAGCGCGCCGAAGTCGTCCGCCAGGTCAAGCTGGCCTACTACGATCTCGCATACCTCGATGAGGCACTCCGGATCACCGGCGAGGAAGAGCAGCTCCTGCTCCACTACGAGGCGCTGGCCAGGGCCCGGTATTCGCAGGGCTTCGGGCAGCAGCAGGAGGTGGTCAAGCTCCAGGCCGAGGTCACGCGGGTCCTGAACCGGCGGCAGGACCTGCTCGGGCAACGCATCGACCTCGAGGCCGTGCTGAACGTGCTGGCGAACCGGCCGGTGAATGCCCCGGTCCCGCCGGTGACGATCGGCGAGCGGCCGGCGGTCCACCCCGACGAAGAGCGTCTCCACGCGACCGGGCTTGGCGACCGGCCCGAAGTGCGGGCGGCACGGCTGCGGATCGAACGTGACGAACACGGGATGAGCCTGGCGCGGCGGCGATACCGGCCCGACTTCACGGTCGGCGTCGCCTGGGGCAACGTTCTGGCGCGCCGCGACGACCCGGGCCGCGAGAATCCGCCGCCGGACAACGGCCGCGACACCTGGAGCCTCACCCTCGGGGCCAGCATCCCCGTCTTTCGAGGCAGCTACGAGGCGGGGTTCCGGGAGGCGGCCGCGCGACTATCCGCCGCCGAAGAGGCCTACCGCGACGCTGTCGACGGCGTGGCGCTTGCCGTGCGGTCGACCGCGTTTCGCATCGCGACCATCGACAGGCAGCTGGCCCTCTTCGAACGTGCCCTGATGCCACAGGCCGAACAGGCGCTGCACGCGACCGAGGAGGCGTATTCGGGTGGGCTGACCGGCGTGCTGGAGCTGCTGGACAGCGAGGAGGTGCTGCTCGAGGTGCGTCTTGGCCGGGCGCGCCTGCGGGCCGACTACATGAAGGCGCTGGCGGAGATGGAGCGGGCCGTGGGCTCGGCGTTTCCGGAGGAGGGATCATGAACGGCACGAAGAACGTCCATGGGCTCCTGTCCGTGGTGATCGGGGTGGCAATTGGTGTGGGGGGGACGATGCTGCTGGTGCGGTTCGGGGCTGACGACGCCTCGGAGATGACGGGTGAGCACGGCGCCCGGGAGGGCATGACGATGCCCGGCGAGGCCCACCCGCCCGCCGAGGCCGCGGACGAGCGCGAGATCCTCTACTGGCGTGCCCCGATGGACCCCAACTACACCTCCGACCGCCCCGGCAAGTCGCCCATGGGGATGGACCTCGTGCCGGTCTACGCCGACGAACCCGTCACCGGGGGCGGGATCCGGGTCAGCCGGAGCTTCCTCCAGAACTTCGCCGTCCGTACCGCCACGGTGCACAGCGGCACCCTTCCCGTCTCCATCCGCACGGTCGGGATCCTGGCGCACAACGAGGAGAGGGTCGTCTCGGTGCAGACCAAGTACGAGGGCTGGATCGAGCGTGCCCGTGTGAACAACGTCGGGGAGACCGTCGAGCGGGGCGACGTGCTCTTCGAGATCTACAGCCCGCAGCTGGTCACCACGCAGCGCGAGTTCCTGGGGGCGATGAACTACGTGGAGCGCCTCAGCGAAGGCGGCGCCTACCCGGAGGCGATCGAACGGGCCCGTTCGCTACTGGAGGCGGCGCGGGAGCGTCTGCTCTACTGGGACATGACCGAGGAGCAGATCGACGCGCTGGTGGAATCGGGCAATGTTACGCGAACGGTAATGGTGTTCGCACCGGCTACAGGGTTCATCGTCGACAAGATCGGCGACTCGATGGAGGGGCTGAAGCTCAGTCCCGGGATGACGGTTCTGAAGATCGCCGACCACTCCACCCTCTGGGCCGAGACCGACTTCTACGAGGACGATCTGAGGCACGTGCGCGAGGGGCAGGCGGTCGTGATCGACGCGGACGCCTTCCCGGGAAGGGAGTGGAGCGGCCGCATCCTGTTCTTCCGCCCGGCCGTGAACCCGCAGACGAGGACGCTGACCGCCTTCGTCGAGGTGGCAAATCCCGATCTGCTGCTCAGGCCGATGATGTACGTGAACGTTGCCGTGCGGACGACCGGGGCGGCCGATGTCGTGATGGCGCCCGCCGAGGCGGTGCTGCACAGCGGAACCCGCACGGTGGTGATCGTAGCGAAGGGGGGTGGGGTCTTCGAGCCGCGTGAGGTAGTGCCGGGAACCGAGGGCGATGGGATGGTGGAGATCGCTTCGGGCCTCGCCGCTGGGGAGATCATCGTGGTTTCGTCGCAGTTCCTGATCGATTCCGACGCGAATCTGCGGGCGGCGATTTCGCAGCTCCTCGGCGGTGCGGCGGGGGCGGCGCCGGATTCGGCCCCCGCCATGCCGCACCACCACTGAGGGAGGCCCGCCCATGTTCGCACAAATCCTCGACTGGTCGATCCGGAACCCGCCGCTGGTCATCCTCGGT
>CAZTOF010000436.1:0-2498 GCA_964615515.1 uncultured Gemmatimonadaceae bacterium | reverse complement strand
CTGGGGGACACCAGGACTCCGGCCCGGTTCGCATACGCGCGCATCGTCGTTTCGGCCGCCGTGGGGGTGGGGCTGATGTTCCCGCTGGACCGTCACCTGGTGGGTGACCTGGGTCTGGGGGCGGCGGGGCTCGCGATTGGCGCATCCGTGGGCGCCTGGCTGGAGCTGTGGTTGCTGAAGCGGGGCCTGGGGCGCCGCCTCTCCGGACTTTCCCTCGGAGGAGCACGCGTCGCGCGGTTTCTCCTGGCCGCCGCCGCGGCGGTGGTCGCGGGGCTGGGGTCCGGGCTGCTCCTCCCGCCGGCGCACCCGATTCTCGCCGCCGCCGCCACGATCCTGCCGGTCGCCGTCGTGTACCTGTGGCTGGCCCGCGCGCTGGGCGTATCGCCGTCCGGACTCGGCCGGCTCTACGGAGGCCGGCGGCGTTGACTTCCGGCATCCCCTTGAACGCGGACCGCGTCGGGCGTCTTCCGGCCAGCCCGGGGGTCTACCTGTTTCGAGGTGAACGGGGCGAAGTCCTCTACGTGGGCAAGGCCAAGTCCCTGCGGGCCCGGGTTCGTTCCTACCTGGCCGGTGGAAGGAGTCCCGGAGTCAAGGCGCGGGAACTGGTCCGGCGCACCACCACGCTGGAGACCCTGGTGGTGGCGTCCGAAGAGGAGGCGCTCATCCTGGAAGCCAACCTCATCAAGGAACACCAGCCGAGGTTCAATATTCAGCTCCGGGACGACAAGAAATACCCGTACGTCAAGGTGACGGCGAACGAGCCCTTCCCCCGTGCCTACGTGACCCGGCGGGTGCGCGATGACGGCTCCCGGTACTTCGGTCCCTTCGTTTCCGTAGCGCGGACGCGCCGGGCGCTGGAGCTGCTGAAACGCACCCACGGGGTCCGTTCGTGCCGCTACGATCTGCCCCGCGAGGCGCCCTCCCGGCCCTGCCTGGATCATCACATCGGAAGGTGTGCGGCACCCTGCGTCGGGCTGCAGTCCGAAGCCTCATACAGGCTCATGATCGACCGGCTGCTGCAGGTACTCTCGGGGAATGTGGCCAAGGTTCAGACACAAGTTGAACACGAAATGCGTAAAGCATCTGCCGATTTGGACTTCGAGAGAGCAGCACACCTCAGGGATGTGCTGGCAGGGCTGAATGGAATCGCTCGCCGGCAGCGGGTCCATGTCGTCGGCGGGGGAGACCAGGACGTGCTGGGAATCGCCCGGGACGGCGCGTTGGCTGTGGCGGCCACCCTGCAAATCCGTGGTGGTGTCCTGATCGGCAGGGAAACGCACTCCATGACCGGCATCGAGGGAGAGGAGGACGCGGATGTGCTTGCGAGATCGGCGTCGCACGTGTACCTCTCCGGCGGATTCGAACCCGGCCGCGGGCTGCCCCGCGAGGTGCTTCTCCCCGCCGACTTCCCAGATCGGCCTCTGCTGGAGAAGATCCTGAGCGACAGGGCCGCGCGGAGGGTTCCCGTTCGGGTGCCGCTGAGGGGCCGGAAGGTGGGGCTGGTCGAACTTGCGGTGACGAACGCCCGTCATGCGCTGGGCGAGCAGGTGAGAAAGGGGGAGACGCCGAAGCCCCTGGCCGACGATGTCCTCTACGAACTTCAGGACCGGCTGGGGTTGAAGGTCGTACCCCGTCTCATCGTGTGCTTCGACGTGTCCCACACGCAGGGCGCCGAGGCGGTCGCCAGCGTGGTCCTCTGCGAGAACGGAGAGCCGCGCAGGTCGGGTTACCGGCACATGAGGATCAGGGGGGACTTCGGCAACGACGACTATCGCTCCATGCGGGAGGCGGTCGGGAGGTACTTCCGTGGCAAACTGGACGAGGAAGGCCCTCTCCCGGACCTCGTGGTCCTCGATGGAGGCGCGGCGCAGCTTGCGGCCGCCCGGGAGGCGCTCGCGGCCGTCGGGCCGGCCGAGGTTGCCCTGGCCGCGCTGGCCAAGAAGCAGGAGGTGCTCTTCCTGCCCGGCCGTGCGGAGGGCGTGCGCATACCGCGGACGTCTCCCGCTCTGCACCTGCTGCAGCGAGTGCGGGACGAGGCCCACCGGTTTGCGGTGCGCTACAACCGCAAGCTGAGATCGCGGCGAACCGTCAGGTCGGCGCTCGGCGACATTCCCGGGATCGGACCCAGGCGCCGGCAGGCGCTCCTGTCCCGCTTCGGGTCGGTGCGCGGCGTGGAGGAGGCCACGCCGGCGGAGATCGGTCGCATTCCCGGCTTCAGCGCCGCCATGGGGGCGAGAATACTCGCCTACCTGAGGGCACGCCCACGATGAGGATAACGTGGGGGCTTTCCCACGGGCTCCCCGGTCTTTGACCAGACCGGCGGTGACGCATATGTTACCTGCCGATGGGCCACCCCTGTTTCTGCCACTCGGGGAGAGCAGGGCGCGAAGTCAACGATTCAAGGAGGATTGGTTGTGAACAGGTCCCGGTTCTGGTCGACGCTTCTGGTTGCGAGTGTCCTCGCCGTGTCCGGCTGTGCCGGCGGCGGTGGAGGTGGA
>CAZTOF010000435.1:0-2142 GCA_964615515.1 uncultured Gemmatimonadaceae bacterium | reverse complement strand
ATCTACGGCCACTACGACGTACAGCCCCCGGAGCCGCTGGAGCTGTGGGACACCCCACCCTTCGAGCCCGACATTCGCGACGGCCGCATCTACGCACGGGGCTCCGCCGACGACAAGGGGCAGCTCTTCCTCCACATCAAGGCGCTCGAGGCCCACCTGGCCACGCGGGGACGCCTCCCCGTCAACGTCGTCGTGCTGGCCGAGGGCGAAGAGGAAGTCGGGTCCCCCAACCTCGTCCCCTTCGTCAGGGCGCACCGGGAGCGGCTGGCGGCCGGCACCGTGGTGATCTCCGATTCGGCCATGTTCGCCCCCGGACGCCCCTCGCTCCTCTTTTCGCTGCGGGGGCTGGCCTACTTCGAGATCCACGCCGCCGGACCGCGTTCGGACCTGCATTCGGGCGCCTACGGCGGGGCGGTGCCCAACCCGGCCAACGCGCTGGCCCGAGTGATCGCCGGCCTGCACGACGAGAGCGGCCGGATCGCGATCGAGGGCTTCTACGACGACGTCGTTACCCCCTCGCGGGAGACGATCGAGGGAATCCGCGGGCTCCGGTTCGACGCCGACGCGTATGCGCGCGAGGTCGGCACGATCCCGGCCGGGGGCGAGCCCGGCTATTCGCCGCTCGAACGGCTGTGGACACGTCCGTCATGCGACGTCAACGGTCTGCTGTCCGGCTACACGGGCGAGGGCGCGAAGACCGTGCTCCCCGCCGGGGCGATGGCCAAGGTCAGCTTCCGCCTGGTGCCGAACCAGTCGCCGGAGCGGGTGAAGGTCCTCATGGAGGCGCATCTCGCGAAGATGGCGCCGGCCGGCGTGAACTTCTCGCTCGTGGAACTCCACGGGGGCCGTCCCTGGCTGGCCCGCCTGGAGGGACCGCTCTTCGAGGCCGCGTCCCGGGCCCTGGAGCGGTCGTTCGGGGCGCGTCCCGTGCTGACCGGCGAGGGCGGCTCCATCCCGATCGTGGTGGAGCTCGAGGAGATCCTGGGCGCGAACTCGCTCCTCCTCGGTTTCGCCCTCCCGGGGGCCAACATGCACGCCCCCAACGAGTGGTTCGCCACCGAGTGCTTCGAGAAGGGGATCGACACCCTGATCCACCTCTACGACGAGCTGGCCGCGCCCCGGAGCTGACGCGCCTCCCCGCTCACGCTCCCCGCACCATCGCCGCCGCCCGCAACAGCGCGCGCGCCTTGTTCATCGTCTCCTCGAACTCGGCCTCCGGGTCCGAATCCGCGACGATCCCCGCCCCCACCTGCACGTGGGCCCACCCGTCGCGCACGACCATCGTCCGGATCGCGATGGCGGTGTCCATCTGCGCCGCGCCCCAGCCGATGTGGCCGACCGCCCCCGCATAGGGGCCCCGCGCCGTGGGCTCCAGCTCGTCGATGATCTGCATGGCGCGCACCTTGGGGGCGCCGGAGACGGTCCCGGCGGGGAAGCAGGCCCCCAGGACATCCAGTGCGGAAAGCCCGCTGCGGGCGCGGCCCTCCACCTGGCTGCACAGGTGCATGACGTGGGAGTACCGCTCCACCGCCATGAGTTCGGGAACGGTCACCGTGCCGTACTCCGACACGCGTCCCACGTCGTTGCGCCCCAGGTCCACCAGCATGCGGTGTTCGGCAAGCTCCTTCTCGTCGTGGGCGAGCTCGTGCGCGAGTTCCCGGTCCTCGGCGGGGGTCCGTCCCCGCCTGCGCGTCCCGGCAATGGGCCGCACGGTCACGATCCCGTCTTCGAGACGCACCAGGACCTCGGGCGAGGAACCCACGATCCGGAAGCCCTCGAACTCCAGGAAGAACAGGTACGGCGACGGGTTGATCGTGCGCAGCGCGCGATAGAGGTCGAAGGGGTGTGCCTCGATCGGTGTTGCCAGCCGCCGGCTGAGGACGACCTGGAAGGCGTCTCCCGCCGCGATGTACTCCTTGATCCTGCGGACCCCCGCCACGAAGGCGTCCCGCTCGAAGTTGCCGGTGGACGCCGCGGTGTCTTCGGCATCCCCGAACGTCAGCGGCAGAGGGGCGGGGGCGGGACGGGTCCGCAACCGCTCCACCGTGTCCTCCAGCCGGCCCGCGGCTTCCCGGTAGAGCCACTCCAGCGACTCTCGACGGGTCTCGTGCCCGATCTCCACGGTGGTGATCGCCCTGGCCC
>CAZTOF010000434.1:0-2471 GCA_964615515.1 uncultured Gemmatimonadaceae bacterium | reverse complement strand
ACCCACGCCTGGTCGTCGCCCCCGCCGACGGCAGGATCATGAGCGTGGGTCCGGTCGAGGGCGAGGACTTCATGGACGGAACCGCGACTCGCGTGACCATCTTCCTGAGCATCTTCGACGTGCACGTGCAGCGCGCACCGCTGGGAGGTCGCGTCGCCCGCTACGCCCACCGCCCGGGACGGTTCGTCGCGGCATGGAGCGAGGTGGCCGGCCGCGAGAACGAACGTGCGTCGCTCGGCATCGACACCGGGGCGGGGCCGGTGCTGGTGCGCCAGATCGCCGGACTGATCGCGCGCCGCATCGCCACGTACCCGCGCGAAGGGGACGCAGTCTCCAGGGGCGACCGCATCGGCCTCATCCGCTTCGGTTCGCGCGTGGACCTGTTCGTGCCCGCGCAGTGGCCGGTGGCGGTGCAGCCCGGAGACCGCGTGCGCGGCGGTGAGACGCCCGTGGCGCGGATGCTCGCGACGGTCCCGGGACCGGCTTCCACGGAGTCCCCCGAAGATTCACCGCGACGCGCGCAGAGCCGGACGCCCGATGCCGGATCCCCGCGGAGAGACTCCCCATGAAACGCCCGCTGCGCCGGAACGCCTCCCGCGGCCGCCTGCGGCGGGGCGTCATCATCCTGCCGTCGGCCTTCACCATGGGGAACCTCTTCTTCGGGCTCTACGCCGTGGTGGCGGCGCTGCGGGGCGATTTCGCCTGGGCCGGCTGGTTCATCGTCTTCTCGGCAACGCTCGACCTGCTGGACGGCAGGGTCGCGCGCTTCACCCGCACCGGGTCCGATTTCGGCGCCGAACTCGATTCGCTGACCGACGCGGTATCGTTCGGGGTCGCGCCCGCGCTCATCATGATCCTGCTCTACTTCACGGGCACGGACTGGAGCTGGGTGATCGGGTTCGTGTACGTGATGGCGGTCGTTGTGCGGCTCGCGCGCTTCAACGTCGAGCAGGGCGGCGAGGCGAGACGACACTTCCACGGCCTGCCGACCCCCGCGGCCGGCATGATCCTGGCCACCCACCACCCCTTTTCTCAGACGGCCTTCTTCCAGCAGTACCTGGGAGACCTGAACTGGCCCGGGATCATGGTCATCACGATGGTGCTGACCTCGATCCTCATGCTGAGCCACGTGCCGTACGCCAAGTTCCCGCGCATCGACCTGAGAAGCCGCAGGGGGGTGGTCAGGACGTCGCTGGCGGCGGCGACCATCGCGGTGCTGCTCCTGTTTCCGGCCTACGGGTTCTTCCCCTTCCTGGTCGGCTACACGCTGTGGGGACTCCTCAGGTCGGTCTTCCTGGGCCTGCTGGAGCGGCTGCCGGAGCGCGACCCCCTGCTCGACACCCGCGAGCCCTCCGACAGCGACATGGAGCCCCGCGAGCTGGACTACCACGAACTCACCCGCGAAACCACCCTGGACGACTGGAAGGAGTACACTTCTTGAGCCGATTCACAGTGGAGGTACTGGTCACCCCGCGGCCGGGCCTCCTGGACCCGCAGGGCAAGGCGATCCACCACGCGCTCGTCTCGCTGGGATACGATGCCGTCCAGGACGTCCGCGTGGGCAAGGCCATCTACCTGGAGGTCGCGGCCGCTTCGGCGGAAGAGGCCGAGGGACAGGTGGAGGACGCATGCCGCAAGCTGCTCGCCAACCCCGTGACCGAGGACTTTCGCGTAACCGCGGAGGAACGGCGATGAACGTCGCGGTGGTGACGTTTCCGGGGTCCAACTGCGACCAGGACTGTCACCGGTCGGTCAAGTTGGCCGGCGGGTCGCCGCGTTACTTGTGGCACCGGGAGCGGTCGCTCGGCGACGTGGAGGCGGTCATCGTGCCCGGCGGATTCGCCCATGGCGACTACCTGCGGCCCGGCGCGATCGCGCGCTTCAGCCCGATCATGGACGCGATCATCGCCTTCGCCACGGGGGGGGGACTCGTCGTGGGCATCTGCAACGGCTTCCAGGTGCTCTGCGAGGCGGGGCTGCTGCCCGGGGCGCTGCTGCGCAACCGGTCGCTCCGCTTCCAGTCCCACGACTGCCGGCTGCGCGTGGAGCGGGCGGACACCCCGTACACGCGCGGGTACGGCGAGGGACAGGTCATCCGCATGCCGCTCTCGCACGCCGACGGCAACTACTACGCGGACTCCGCCACGCTGGCCGAACTCGAAGCGGACCGTCGCGTCGTGTTCCGCTATTGCGACGCCCGGGGCAACGTGACGCCGGAAGCCAACCCCAACGGCTCGCTCAACCACATCGCGGGCATCGTCAACCGGCGGGGCAACGTGCTCGGCATGATGCCGCACCCCGACCGCGCGATCGAGGAGGTGCTGGGCTCGGTGGACGGGCTGCCGTTCTTCGAGTCGCTGGTGGGGTCCGAGGCGACGGCCGCCGCAGCCGCGCGATCGGAGGTGGCCTGATGTCGGATGACCGCCGCAGCCCCGGCAACGGCACCGCACAACCCACCGCCTCCCCCAACG
>CAZTOF010000433.1:0-2427 GCA_964615515.1 uncultured Gemmatimonadaceae bacterium | reverse complement strand
GACGCACCCCGTCAGCGGTTTCGCTCGGGTCCGAAGCGGCTGTTGGCTGGGTTGCATCGGGCCACCAAGAGGATGCTCCAGCCGGTAGCCGCCCAGCTTGATGCCGACGGACGCCAGCTGCTCCTCGACTTGACGAGCCCGTTCGAGCGTGTCCCGGTCAATCTGGGGATTCGCGTCGAGGATCGGCTTCAGGCGGTCCTCGTTGGCCGTCTTCTTCGTGATGGTCATGTCAGAAATAGTACGGTGTTTGGACAAAGGAGACCAGCCCGTTTGCGGGCCATGGCTCGCGACCGCGAACGATACCGAGCACGGGGTCAGCCCTGCCGAAAGAGCCCCACGACAATCAGCAGCTTGCGCAGCTCCTCGTCGTGCCGCGCCGCGCGCTCGAGGTCGCCGAGGGAGAATCGCTGCAGTAGCCGATCACCGGTCAGTGACGACTTGGAGTATGATGACCAGAACTTCCCCGGAGCTGCTTCTCCGCATCCCGCGCCGGTACCCTGCGCGCCTCGTACCCCTCGTGCAACCGTACGAGCAACCCTTCGAGGTGAAGACCTGCTTGATCGCACAGCAAGCCGAGAAACCGGACGAAAGCGCGGTCGCTCTTCCCCTCAACCCCGACGAAGACGACCCGCCTGCGCGGCACGTCCGGCCGTTGCCGCGATCGCCTCACCCGATCCGGGGAATCCCGCCGAGCACTCCAGCCCGGTACTTGGGGTACAGCCGGACATCGCGGCGAAGACCTCGAACATCCTGGGCACCGTATACCTGTGTCGCGCCTCCCCCATCCTTCTCGACGATGAAGACCTCCTCCTTCTCCAGCTCGTCAAGGAGGCCGACATGGTGCGAAGTCACGAGAAGCTGCGCACCCCGGGGATTGCTCTCGACGACTCACCGACCGGCAGTCCTATCGCAGGTCCTCGCGGCGTACTCGGTTGGGTCCCTCAAGTCCCCACGACTCTCCACCCCCTCCAGCACCTCCCTCCCGGACGCCGTAGTCCGATACCTCTGATGCCTGCTGGTCGGCTTGTCGGGAACGGTCATCTCGATCCATCCGGCCTCCAGCAGCGGCCTGAGAACCTGGTTCCTGAACTTGGTGCGGTTCGTTCTTCCCATCACCGCCATGAGCTCCGTGATGGGCTTCCCCGCCAACGACTTACGGAGAATCTCGACTTGGTCCCGACTTGGTCCCGACCTGGTCCCTACCCGGTCCCTACCTGGTCCCTTGGAGGTCGCGTCCGATCCCTCCCCACCCACCGCCGGACGCCGAAAGCCCACCGTCACCCAGTGTTCCGACACGTCGAACACCGGTGCCGGCACCCCCCACTCCCGGCAGAGGTCGCGGATGCGCCGAACACCCGATCCGATGCGTTCCACCGCCTCCATTCGGTGCAGAATCCCGAAGAGAAGGGGATTGCGCGGAACGCTCTTCACCCCCAGCTCGGCCTCGGTCATTCCCGCCGGAAGGCCACCCGGGCTCACGATCTCGAGCCGGTCATGGTACAGGCAGACCTGGACGTTGGCCGTCGAACGGTAGTCCCGGTGCGCGACCGCGTTGACCACCGCCTCGCGGATCGCGTCCAGGGGAAGCTCGGGCCGTTCCTCGCGATTCACCGACCCTGTGATGATGTATCGCACGTTGATCTTGGATCGCACCCAGGTCATCGCGTCGCCGACCATCGTGTACACGTCGGACTGAAAGTCGCGCCGGTCCAGAATCTCCCGCTTCGTGGTTCCCTCGAACAGCGCGCAGGACAGGTGGGCGCTCGAATGGAACTTGCGGATGCGCTTCGCGAGCAGCCACGCCCCCGCGTTGGTCATCCGGCCGTCGGCGGCCAACAGTTCGAGGTTCCGCAGCGCGGTCCGGGGCTCCATGTGACCGGGGATTTTCGCCCTGCGACGGAAGACTGCCCAGGTCTCGTCGTCGAGATCGCGATCGAGCGAGAACCGGCGACACGGACTCTCGTCGAACCGGATCGCTCCCTCCGCGAAGAAGAACTCCCGAATCTCGTCCCGTGACATCTGCTGCGAGGACGCCCCTTCCCGCATGAAGAACTTGCCGCCGAACGAGTAGGGCTTGGTGCGCTGGGCGGGCACCCGGACGGCGAGCACGTCCCCCATGCTCTCGAGCTCTACGTTGATCGGGGGATCGGCGGAGCGCGCAACCGACTGCACCTGAGACCTCAATCGGTTGTGTCCCTCGACACCGCGAACCGTGCCCTCGTCGTCCACGCCGAGCAGAATCACCCCGCCGGTCGCGTTGGCGAACGCACAGATCTCACGCCCGAGGTCGGAGCGCAGCGATCGCTTGAACTCGACCGTGGATCCCTCGCCGAGGGCGAGCAGGTCGGACAAAGTCGTCACCTCACACCTCCACCCTCGACGACCGCCATACCACGACCATCGCCCCCGACCCCGGCAACTGATCCC
>CAZTOF010000432.1:0-5012 GCA_964615515.1 uncultured Gemmatimonadaceae bacterium | reverse complement strand
ATCCCGGTCTCCCCCTTGCGGCAAGGGGGCCGCGGGTATTAGGTCGGAAGGTACCATATTAGCTTTGGACGGGGTGAACTCAGGCGTCGCGTACCCAACCTCGATCACGAACGGCAACCCTGAAAGGACTGACCAACCATGAACCAAGGTACTTCGACCATCGATCCCGTGCGCGGAGGAAACCGGCGGGCCGGACCGCTCTCGCCACTGGCCGGGATCGCCCTCTTCGCGGCGCTGCTCACCGCGTGCGGTGAAGGGAACATGCCGCCGACCATCGGCTCGGTCAGCGGCAAGGTGACCCTCGAGGGTGCCGGCCTCAGCGGCGTCACGGTTTCGCTTTCCGGCGAAGAGTCCATGACGACCGGTTCGGACGGGGGCTACCGTTTCGAGGACGTGCTCGAGGGAGACTACACGGTCACCATCAGCGGCTTCCCGGGGGACGCCGAGTTCCCGGCCAGCGTGTCCGTCAGCGTCAGCGAGTCGACGCCGGACCCGACGGCGGACTTCGCGGGGACCTACATCCGCACCGCGAGCATCAACGGCATGGTCACGGTCGAAGGGGTCGGGGGACTGAGCGGGATTTCGGTGTCGCTGACCGGTCTGGAGCCGCAGTCGGGGCGGACCGACGGCAACGGGGGCTTCACGTTCAGCAACCTGCGCGGCGGCGACTACGCCGTGGAGATTTCCGGGTGGGATCCGGACCGGTACGTCTTCCAGGAGACCTCCCAGTCGTTCGCGCTCGCAACCGGGGAGCAGAAGGCGGTCAACTTCATGGGGACCCGGGCGGAGTACACCTTCCGGGTCACGATCGAGAACATCGCTACGCCCTACGCCTACTTCCCCAGCGGCCAGTTCAACACGCCGGTCGGGGACGACGAGCCCGGACCCGCGACGAGCGGCAAGTCCTACCAGTTCGAGTTCGAGGCCGGACCCGGAGCCCGGCTGACCTTCGCCACCATGATGTACCACTCCAACGACTTCTTCTACGCCCCCGGCCCCGAGGGAATCCAGCTCTGGGACGGCCACGACATGCTCACCGGCGACGTCACCGACCAGATCAAGCTGTGGGATGCGGGCACGGAAGCCAACCAGGAGCCGGGCGAGGGCGAGGACCAGCCGGAGCAGGGCGGGACCAACACGGGTGCCGCGGATCCCGATACCACGGTGCGCCTGGCGGAGGACACATGGGGAACTCTCCCGGAGGTGGACTCCGTCATCAACGTCAGGATCGACTCCATCGGGGACTCCATGTTCCGGGTCACGATCGAGAACGTCAGCAAGGACCACACGCTGGTCACCGTGAGGGGCCTGTGCCTGGAAGTGCCGATCAAGCCGGGAGTCTTCGTCGTCCACTACGACGACGAACCGCTCTTCGCGCCCGGGATGCCGGACCGCGGCCAGGGACTGGAGCAGCTCGCCGAGGCCGGCATCAACGGACCGCTGCACGCCTTTGCGACGGCGGCCACCGGCGTGGTCCAGGTGATGGCGCCGGGGATCTACGCCTCCCATGTGGACCCCGGGCTGATCTTCAATCCGAACACCACCGCGACTCCCGGCATGGAGGCCATGGCCGAGGACGGCAAGCCGACGGTCCTGGGCGCGGAGATCCTGGCCGGGGGCGGTTTCCGGAGCGCCGGGGCCTTTTCGAAGCCCGACGGCGACGAGAACGACGGGCCGCTCTTTCCCGGCCGCACCTACTCGTTCAACGTGGTCGCCGTCCACGGCGAACGGCTGTCCTTCGTCACCATGCTGGTCCAGTCCAACGACATCTTCTTCGCACCCGACGAGAACGGGATCGAGCTCTTCCCCGGAGACGATCCGCGCAACGGCCTCGTGACCGACATGGTCATGCTCTGGGACGCGGGGACGGAAGTGAACGGGAAGCCCGGGATCGGCAGATTCCAGGCGCCGCGGCAGCTCGCCGACAACACGGGCCCCGACGAAGACGGCATGATCCGCCTGCTGGACGACGACAAGTTCACCTACCCGGCGGTGAACGAGATGATCAGGGTGACGGTGACCTCGGTGCCGAGGTAGGGGCCGGGGACCCGAAAGACGGGAAGCCCGGCGGCGCTCGAAGGTTGGCGCCGCCGGGCTTCTTTCGTGTCAGAGAGCCAGGAGCAGCATCGCCGCCCACACGGTGCCCGCAAGCGCGCCGCCGTAGCACGGGAGCTTGAGCAGCCCCGAGAGGCGCCTGAGCCCCAGGTCCATGAGCGTGTGGCGGATCCGGTGCGCGCAGTGGAAGAGGGAGAGCGCGATCACGCCCAGCAGGACGATCCGCACCGGCCACCACCCCACCACCCCCGCGAACCCGGCCGCGCGTTCGGCCGCCACCGCCGCGTCGCCGCTGGGAAGCAGAAACCCCGTCACGAGCACGAACGCGGGGACGAAGAGCGCCGCCATCACGCCGCCGGCCGAAAAGAGCGCCCACCAGAAGGCCTCGCCGGAGCGTTTCATCGCTGCACCCACCACACGATCACCGCGGTGACCGTGAGCCACGGCCCGTACCCCATCACCACCGCGGCGAGGGCGGCGGGCAGGCGCTTCTCGCCGACGAAGATCGGCATCGCCTGGGGCACGGCGGCGAACCACGTCACCGAGTGCCACACGGCCGCGGCCAGCGCGACCACGTGCGCGAACACCCAGCCCGGCGCGCTCAGCCTCTGCAGCCACTGGGCGAAGGCGTCCTCGCCCGCGCCCACATTGCACAGGGTGACGAGGAACACGACCAGGTAGCCCGCCACGAAGAAGCTGGTGAGTTCCCTCACCATGAAGCGCAGGTAGCCGGGGCGCTCCAGGAACCAGGCCCAGCGGTGGGGGCGGTGGTACCGTCCGCTCATGCGCGCGCCCGCTCCGGCAGCGCGGCTCCCGCCCCGCGGCGGTTCCGACACCATCCGCTCATACCCCGGCTCCCTTCGCACCGCGCGGCATCACGAACCGCTTGAAGTACTCCTGTGCCGAGACCGCCTTGGCCTGCTGGATCGCGCCGGCGGGGTCCACATGCTTCGGACACACCACCGTGCATTCGCCCACGAAGGTGCACCCCCAGATCGCCTCGCCCGCCAGCATGACGTCGAGGCGCTCGGCCTGGCCCCGGTCGCGCGAGTCCCTGTTGTAGCGGTGGCCGAGAGCGAGCGCCGCCGGGCCCAGGAACTCGTCCTCGTGGCCCGCCACGGGGCACGCCGCGTAGCACAGCATGCAGTTGATGCACATCGAGTACTGCTTGTACCGCGCCAGCTCGGCGGGCGACTGCAGGTACTCGCCGTCCGAGGTGTCGTTCACGTCGTCGCGGATGATGTACGGCTTGACCGCCTCCAGCTTCTCCATGAACCCGTCCAGCGAGACCACCAGGTCCCTCTCCACGGGGAAGTTGACGAGCGGCTCCACCTTGATGGGGCGCGGGTAGTAGTCCTTCAGGAAGGCCGCGCAGGTGAGCTTCGGGTCGCCGTTCACCATCATGCCGCAGCTCCCGCACACCCCCATGCGGCAGCTCCAGCGGTGCGTGAGCGAACCGTCGACGTGGTCCTTGATCCAGTTGATGGCGTCCAGCACCACCCAGTCCTCGTCGTAGGGGACCTCGTACGCCTGGAAGCGCGGCTCGGAGTCGGTCTCCGGGTGGTACCGGAAGATCTCCAGCGTCATGGTCCGTTCAGCGGGCATTCTCATGTCGTGTCGCCCTTCGGCTTCTTCTTCAGCCCCGATCCGGCCCCGTACGTGCGGGCTCCCGGCGGCCACTTGGTGATCGTGACCGGCTTGTACTCGATCCGGGGCGGCGCGCCGTCCTCCCGGCGGAAGGCCAGCGAATGCGCCAGGAAGTCGTCGTCGTTGCGTTCGGTGTGGTCCAGGCGCTGGTGGGATCCGCGCGACTCGGTGCGCCGGATGGCCGAATGCGCCATCGCCTCGGCCACGTCCAGCAGGGACTCCAGCTCGAGCGCGGCCGTCAGTTCGGTGTTGAAGCTGTTGGTGCGGTCGTCCAAGGTGACGTTGCCGTACCGCTCCCGGAGCTCGGCGACCTTGTCGCAGGCGGCCTGGAGCGAGTCGGCGTCGCGGTAGATGCCGGCGCCGTCCTCCATCGCGTCGTGCAGCTCGGTGCGGAGCGTGACGATGCGCTCGCCGCGGGTGCCGGGCGAGTCGAACCAGGCGCGTCGGATGCGGGCTGCTTCGTCCTCCGCCTGGGCCTCGAGCCCGGGCACGTCGTAGTCGGGCTGGTCCATGGCGAAACGGGCCGCGTGCCTGCCCGCCTGCGCGCCGAAGACCAGCAGCTCGGTGAGCGAGTTCGACCCGAGCCGGTTCGCCCCGTTGATCGACACGCAGGCGCACTCGCCCGCCGCGTAGAGCCCGGGCACGCCGGTGGCCGAATTGCTGTCGACGTCGATGCCGCCCATCACGTAGTGCACGACCGGTCGCACCGGGATCGGCTTGTACACCGGATCGATCCCGGCGTAGTTGCGCGACAGCTCCCGCACGAAGGGGATCTTCCTGTCGATCTTGGCCTCGCCCAGGTGCCGCAGGTCGAGGTGCACCACGTGCCCGTCCCGGGTCTCCATGGTGCGGCCCGCCCACATCTCCTTGATGAAGCATTGGCTGAGCCGGTCGCGCGGGCCAAGTTCCATGGCGCGCTTCTGCGGGTGTCGCGGATCGCTCACGTCGAGCGCCTCGCCCAGGTCGTAGTCCTGCAGGTAGCGGTACCCGTCCCTGTTGACCAGGATGCCGCCCTCGCCCCGCGAGGCCTCGGTGATCAGGATGCCCGTGCCGGGGAGTCCCGTCGGGTGGTACTGGATGAACTCCATGTCCTTGAGCGCCACCCCGGCCCGGTACGCCATGGCCATTCCGTCGCCCGTCTTGATCGACCCGTTCGTGGTGAACGGGAAGACCCTCCCCGCACCCCCCGTGCAGATGATCACCGCCTTCCCCAGAATCGCCCTGACCGCACCCGTGCGCAGCTCGATCGCGGCGCATCCGCGGCAGCGCCCCTGGCCGTCGATCAGGAGCCGGGTGGCGAAGTGCTCGTC
>CAZTOF010000431.1:0-5424 GCA_964615515.1 uncultured Gemmatimonadaceae bacterium | reverse complement strand
GGAGATCGGGAAGCGCGAGAAGGGGGTGGACCCCTTCGCGTGCAAACAGGTGCGCCTTGCTGCTCGCAGGCTTCGGCTATCAGATCATGCACGTCCAGTGCGCCGTCCTGGAGCGCATGACAGGGACCGGCTGGAGCCTCCGGCCCCGGCGGTCGCAACGAAGCCGGGGTCATAGGTCTTGTGGCACGTCCTGGAAAGAGTCGATCCCGAGCTCCTCAACCCCTTCGTATCGTTCCCTTTTGCGTCTCGCGGGCGGAGTGGACTACCTCAAACAACTCCGCGCCGCGCTTGGGCCACAAGCGGGTCAACGAGATCACGACTGCCGACGTGATGGGAGTACTGCTCGCTGACGACTTCTGGAACCGGAAGCGGGTCGCCCCCGAGCCCAACGCTGCGGCCGTCAGGAGGCGCGTGCTCGAGATCGCCGAAGACCTCGCCGGCGACGGGGGACTGTCATGTCCGCGAAGCTCGTCAACCAGCATCCTACGGTTCGCCGGGGCTCGCCACTCGGTAGCCGACCCCGCGTTCGGTGAAGATGTAGGCGGGCGCGTCCGCATCGTCGCCGAGCTTCGCCCGCAGGTTCTTGATTACCGTGCGCACGCGATCGGTGTCCCTCGGGTCCCGCTTCCCCCAGACCCGGCGCAGCAGTGCCCGCGTGGTCACCACCCGTCCCGCGTTGACCGACAGGACGTGCAGCACGCCGAACTCCTTGGCCGTGAGAACCACCGTGCGACCGGCCAAGCTCACATGGCGCCGGGCATAGTCGATGGCCAGGTCGCCACACGCGAAGGACCGGGGATCACGCCGGTTCCTGAGCGCCGTCCGCACGCGCGCCACGAGTTCGGTATGCGAGAACGGCTTGACGATGTAGTCGACCGCGCCGCTCGTGAGCGCCCTGGCGATGGTCTCGTCCCGCCCGTAGCCGGAGATGAAGATGACCGGAAGATCACCGAGTGCTCCCAGCGAATCTGGTTCCCCGGCTTCGGCGCATCCTGTTCCGGTTGCAGGAGGCGACGCTGGGGCACGGCCGATCACTGGATGCGTATGCAGGCGAGCTACGAGCTTGCGGAGGCGCGCAGGGCGCGCGGATGGCAGGAGGACATCCGGGTACGGGATGCCATCCCCCGGTAGCTGATTCGTGGTCCTGGCCGTGATTCAAACGCCGGAGCAGTAGCCCGGATGCGCCTGTCATGGAACGAGGTAGCGGGGACGAGTTGATCCTGCTCGCGACGAAGGATCCCTCGGCGAGCATCAGCAGGGGGCGGACGGGCGCTTGGTGGCGCAAGGCCGAGCGGCTTGCGGGATTGGACATCCTCCCACGTCGTCGGTGTCTTGGTCTGCATGGTGGACACATCATATCTCCCCGCTCTCGGGTGCGCGAACCTGCCCTCCGGGGCGAAACGGTACGGCGGTGCCGTCAGGGTTCCGTCAATTCCCAAGCCCGTCGACCGCCGCCACATCCCACGGATTGCACGGATTCCACTCCTGGATCGTAGGGGGGTGAGGGCCGGAGCCGAGACTTGTCCGAAGTCGCGGTCCGGCGACACATTCAGCTTGGAGTCCGTGGATGGATCAGCGCGAGCGTCCAGCCCGGATGCATCGCCGGTCGAATGCCGTGGGGATTGTTTCCGCGGACTCCCAGGGGAACGCGGAAGCACCACAGGAGACAGGGCCACCATGAACGATCAATCCCGGGATTCAGCGGTCAACGTGAACGTCAACGTGCCGGCCACGCTGCAGCTGAGCGACGAGGCGCCGTACTCGACTGCGCTCGGGTACGGTCTCTGGTGCGCCTGTCTGGCGGGCGCCTGCGGGATCCACCGCTTCTATCTCGGCAAGATCGGCACCGGCGTGGTCTGGCTGCTCACCTTCGGACTGTTCGGCATCGGACAGTTCGTCGACCTCCTGCAGATGAAGACGCTGGTGCGGGAAGCCAACATCCGGGAGGGGCGCATTGCGCATCCGCGGCAGCTGGCGGGGGCCCAGGCGCGGATCGGCGCGGGCGAACCGCAACCCGGGCCTTCCCCGGCGCTGACCGTGCGCCAGCAGCTGCTGCAGGCCGCGATGGACAACGGCGGCGATCTCACGGTGAGCCAGGGCGTGCTCGCGACCGGCCGAACCTTCGAGCAGGTCGAGAAGACCCTGAACGAGATGGCCGACAAGGGCTACGTGGATGTGGACAACGCGCCCGGCACCGGCGTCCTCGTCTATCGGTTTCCGGAGCTGGTGGGGGGGCCGCGGTCCGGGTGAGGGCGGCCTGGCCCGTCCTGCTCTTCCCCCTCGCCGCGCCTTCCTGCGCGTCGGTCACCTCTTCGCAACCGCCGACGGCACGGCAACAGGTCGCCTTCGACCGCTACGAGGTCGTCACCGATTCGGCGGAGCGCCAGACCGTGCTGACGGGGTTTCTTCTGGGTGGCGGGATCGCGGAGCTTGCCGTCGTGAGCGTCGACGAGGATGACTGGCCCCGGCTGCGCATCCACGCCTTCGCCGACAGCACCTGGGTGCCGGGACTCGACATCGCGCTCCGGCCCGGAGTGCGCTTCGTCGACATCGCGAACATCGGGGGACGGGACCGGATGGTCGGCTACGAGCCCGGCCGCCTGAACTGGTTCGACCCGGAGGGCGGAACCGAACACGAACTCGTGGCGGTAACATCCGGCTTCCGTCCGCCGCGCGAGCGCGAAATCCCCCACGTCGACGTCACGCGGGACGTGAACGGAGACGGACGAGACGACCTGGTCGTGCCCGACTCCGCCGGGTTCTGGATCTTCGTCCAGACCGGCGACGGCACCTTCGCCGACCCCGTGCAGGTCGGCCCTCCCACGGACCTCAGCCGGATCCTGGGAACCGACGGCTACCGCTTCGACCCCTGGTCCCAGAGCCGCGTCCACCGGGTGGACTACGACGGCGACGGCCGGAGCGACCTCGTCTTCTGGGACGACGACCACTTCAAGGTCCACCTCCAGGACGCGCACGGCCTCTTCAGCCCGAGGGCCGGGACCTTCACGACGGGGGTCGATTTCGACTCCGACCAGCTGTCCTCGCTCGCCGCCGGGGACATGTCGGGGAGGGTGCTGCACTCGCTCTCCGACGTGAACGGCGACGGGGTGGGGGACCTGGCGATCCTGGTGCTGGAAGGCGAGACCGTCTCACGCAAGCGGTCCCGGTACGAGGTCTACACGGGGACGCGAACACCCGGCGGCCGCACGGAGCTCGCACCGGATCCCGCCATCACCTTCCGGTCGCCCGGCCGCATCCAGCTCGGGATGGACCGTCACGACCTCGATGGCGACGGTCAGGCCGAACTGATGTTCACGACCATCGAGGTCTCATCGCTGAGGGGCGGTCTGTGGAAGGGGCTGAAGGGGGCCATGGGCGACGACACGTGGCTGTACCTCGAATTCCACCGCATGGAGGGGGGACTCTTCGGCGACACGGCCGACGCCATCCGGGGGATCCACCTGGACGGCGCCCCGAGCCACAGGGAGCCGGGGTGGGTGCCGCTGGACATCGTGTTGCGCGGGGGACTGCACGAGAGCCGCGGGACGCAGCACGGCTACCGGCGCGCCTTCAACCGCACCCTTCTCATAGGCGACGTGACCGGGGAGGGCCGCTCGGACCTGCTGATCGAGTCGACCCCCTGGGCGCTCGGCGCGTTCCGCGGGGTTCCGGGCCCGGAGCTCTTCGCGCGGGATTCCGAACCGGTGAAGGTCGAGGTTCCCAACGACGAGGAGTACGTCTGGCTGGCCGACCTCGACCGGGACGGCAGGCAGGACATCGTGATGCACCACCCGTTCACACGGCGTGATCCGCACGGGGGGCGGTTGCTTCCGCCGGGGAGTGAGGCGCAGCGGGTGACGCTGCTGATCGCGCGGTAGCGCGGAACAGCCAGGCCGACCCCAGCCACAACATCACGAAGAACCCGTTCGCACCCACGATCTCGACCACGGAACTCACGGCCACGTGCTGCTTTCCGGCGATCAGCGCGACCACCACGACCAGCGCCTGGGCGAGCGCCGTCGCGACCATCGCGCGTGCCATGCCCAGCGGTCGCAGGCGGGCGATCACGGCGCCGATGACCGCCACGGCGAGCACCCCGCCGTAGATCCGGTCGAAGGGGTCGCCCTCGACCCCGATGAGGCCTACGGCCCCGATCACCCAGACCAGGAGTAGCGCCGTGGCGAGTGCGGTTCCGATGGCGAGACGGTATGTCATGGCACGTCTTGCGCCCATTGCTTTCTCCTTTTTTCGGTGACATGCTCACCTCACACCGGCATGGTCGGCACGTCGTACCGCGCGATGCGAGCGTCCCGTGTAGCCAGGACGAGTTCATCCGCCTGCGCCTGTGCGACCAGCATCCGGTCGAACGGGTCCCGATGATGGGCCGGCAGGACCGCCGCCCTTTCCGCGTGTTCGAAGGTCAGCGGCAGGTGCTCGAACCCCTTCTCCGCCACCACAGGGGCCAGGTTTTCCGGAGCGACAAGCCGCCCCTTGGCCCGTTTGACGCCGATTTCCCAACCCGACACTGCGCTGACGAACACCGTGTTTCCGGGATCGGCGATGGCCTCGCGCGCAGGCTCGGCGATCTGCTCCCAGTCGGATACCCACCAGAGGAATGTGTGAGTGTCCAGCAGCAGCCGCACCGGTCACTCCTCGCCGGGGAAGAGACGCGAATTCTCGAAGGCCGAGACGATCTCGTCATCCTCCCGGTCGAAGTCCGCAGGGATCCGGATCAACCCTTCGAGACCCCCGGGACGCCGCGCCTCAAGTCTTTCGCGGTAGGGCGTCAAACGTACCCAGGGGCGCCCGGCGTTGCAGATGACGACCTCCCTGCCCTCCCGGGCGAGCCGGGCCAGGCGCGAAAGCTGCGACTTCGCCTCGTGCATGTTGACCTTCAATGGAGCCTCCGGTCGGTCGAAGAAAACGGTTTAGCTAAACTAAGTCTAGCTAGAAATTGGGTCAACTCCCTTCCCGCCCCCTCGCGAGCACCTCGAACGCCCGCCGCGCCCGATTCCCCAACCCGTCCACCACCGTCACCACATGTTTCCCCTCCGCGACGTCCACCGCCTGCTCGTGGAAGACGCCGGTCGACCCGATGTAGCGGTCGTCGAGGTGCCAGTGCAGCGTCGCCCCGGGGTCGCGGTGTGCGGCCGCGAAGACGGCCCGCCCCTTCCGGCCGCCCAATTCGATCGGGATGTAGATGCTTGCGCCGTCATGGGGGTAGAGGAAGTCGACCGGACTCGCGGCCCGCGCCTCGGCCGAGGTGGACGCGCAGTCGGCGCGGTAGGGGGGAAGGGGGCGGTAGGCGGTCTTCCAGCGGCGGTAGAAGGTCTCCTGGCCGGGAGGAAGCACGAACCTCGTCTCGTGTGACATCGCCTGGGCGGCTTCGCAGCGTCCGTGGACGCGCAGGCCGCTGGCGGGGTC
>CAZTOF010000430.1:0-1835 GCA_964615515.1 uncultured Gemmatimonadaceae bacterium | reverse complement strand
CCTTGTGGGAGACTCCCTTGTGGGAGACTCCCTTGTGGGAGACTCCCTTGTGGGAGACTCCCTTGTGGGAGACTCCCTTGTGGGAGACTCCCTTGTGGGAGACTCCCTTGTGGGAGACTCCCTTTCAAACCTCGGGAAGCCTAGGGGGCGGCCTCTCGGGCCGCAACCGTTCTCGCGAAGTCTTTTGGCCGGTTCGACGACTCAGCGACGCAGGTCGTCGCGGAGGGCTGTGACCAAGACCTTCAGGTCCGGGAGGGTTCCATCCCGGGCGACCCGTGTCACCGTGAGCGTCTCGCCGGTCTGCCTCCGGAGGCGGCCCGGGCTCTGGCAAGAAAGTCCCGCAACGCGGGCACCCGGTCGGCGAGGTAGCCGAGAGTCGGCGCGGCCTCGCCCGCGAACACTGTGTCTGAGGCGAGCAGCCCGGGGTCTTCGAGCACATCGACGATCTCGTCGAGGACGCCGCTGCGCAGTTCGGTCCCGTACCGGAGGGTGTGCAGGCGCAGCCCGTCCTCGATCCTCAACAGCCCGGATCGGTCGATGGCCGCGACGTCGATGAGGTCGCGCAGCTTCGCCCGCCACAACAACACGTCGAGCTTCGAGGCAAGCAGGTCGGCCAGCGACGCGACCGCCAGGCCGTCGAGCATTAGGGGCGCGGCGATCTGTTCGACCCGGCCCGGGTCGTCACTCGGATGCGGCGCGCCGAACACCTCGACGACGACGCCGTCGACTGTGGCCCGCAGCTGGCTGGCCGCGGCGACCTGCGCGTCGACTCGCGCGGCTGCGGAGAGGCGCTCGGCCAGCGCCTCTCCGTCGAAGGCCTCGTAGGTCATGTAGTCGAGATCGAACGAGCGCCGGTGCCGCAGGTGAGTGGCCAGCGCTGTGCCGCCGAACAGCGCTCCGCGGATGTCGGCCACCGCCGCGGCGAGCTTGGGCCAGACCGATCGCACGTCGGCGTCCAGCACGTCGCGGTAGCGGTTCAGGTCACTCATCGGCGGTCCGGCGCTCGATGGCGGCGGCGATGAGAGAGGCGGTCCGGCCGTCGCGGTGGCCGCGCATGGTGCCCAGCGTGCGCAGGGCGTCCACCGGCAGATGGTTGAGCGCCCAGCGGCGCGCGGCGCGGTCGAAGCCTCCCACGAGGGTGTCCGCGATGTGGACGGCATCGGCCGCGACGGTCAACTCGGAGGCGTCCTGCCCGGACCAGAACAGATACCAGAACTCCGGCGGCACCGTCTCAGTCTCCGGGGGTGGGGACGGTGGACTCCATCCGATCAGCGGCAGCGCCGCCAGAGACCGGTCACTGACCGCTAGGCGCCAGAGCCGCACCGACCGGGGCCGGTAGCCCCACATGATGGAGGTGTCGTCGCACTCCGCGAAGCCCTCGGACCGCAGGCGGCGCAGGCTGCGGCGAACATGCGACGGCGACAGGCCGCAGTCAGCGGCGATCCGCTCCGCGGTGGCGCCGCTGAGCCGGCCGCGCAGACAAGCCAGAATCGTCCGGCCCGCGGGCGCCACCCCGTCGAGCGGGTTCGGTGGAGACGAGTGGCCGGGCCCGTCGAGCAGACGCCGGAGCCGAGCCGCGCCCGCCGGCAGCCCGGTGCTCTCGACGGTGCCCCGTACCCGTCGCCGCACCGCGGGACTCGCCGCCGTGTCGACCTGGCCGTCGACAGCGGCCCCCACCCATACGTCGAGTTGGATCTTGGAGCCGTGCAGGCGGGTTCCCGAGGTCGCGGTGAACTCGAAGCGGCAGCCGCGGCAGCGCCACCGGCGGCGGCTGCGAACGGCGGGCCGCTCCGATGCCTCCGCCCCGCAGCGCGGGCATCGCACCCCGTGGGGCC
>CAZTOF010000429.1:0-3203 GCA_964615515.1 uncultured Gemmatimonadaceae bacterium | reverse complement strand
GGAGGAGTTGGTGGTCTCCGTGCGGTCCTCGCCCTCGCCTACGAGCGTGACCGTAACGCCCTGAAGGCCTTCGCCGTCCACGGTCACCTGACCCTGGATCGCCGCCGTGCGGAGATACGTGCCGTCGAAGCTGACGACCTTGGACTCGCCGACGCCGACCGTCGCGGCGCCCGAAGTGCTCGAGAAGCTGACCTCATCGGTGTCGAAGCCGGAGATCTCGACCGAGTACGTGCCGGCGCGCAGTCCCGTGAAGGAGTACTGCCCGCTGTCGTCGGTCGTGGTCTGACCGTCGGCCATGCCGGAAAGCATGACGGTGACGCCGCCGAGACCCATGTTCTCCACCGTCACCGTCCCCATGATGGCTGCGGTGCGGATATAGGTGCCGCGGAAGTCCACGGTGACCGTCCCGCCGGTGTCGCCGATGCTGGCGGGAGCTGAGGTTGCGTCGAAGCTGGCGTCCGCGGGGAATCCGCTGATCGTGACCGTGTAGGAGCCCTGCTCCACACGTTCGAAGCGGTAGTTCCCGCCACCAGTCGTGGCGGTGGAGGCCCCGTTGCTAAGGGAGACGGATACTCCGTCCACTCCCATGCCCTCGATCGACACCTGTCCTACGATGTCGCCCGTCGGCGGAGGAGGCATCACATCCTCTCCGCACGCGGCGATGATCGGAAGGGTCAGCAAAGTTGCCGCCGCGAGGTACTGCTTGAGTCTGCTCATTCCGTTCTCCTTGAACGGGTGGTCGATAAAGCGCCCGGTTCGTTTTCGGGCCGCCGACCACGAGACAAGGCAAGAACGATGCCACTCGCGACAGACAAGGAATGATTACCACAAATCGTTGATAGGACATGAGATATGTAAACACGACACGCATCCCGGCCAGCCGCCTGCACGGTCCCCAAACGGACTGATTGCGGCGAAAGCTGACGGCGGGAGTCGAAAAACCTCGCACAGTATCAATAGGCATCGAGAGTATCGGTGTTCGAGCGCCGCCCCGCGTAGGAGCGGGGCCACGCCGATGTCGGCAATGGCTGTCGGAATCTTGGTCGATGAATCCTGCCCGCGGAGACCCGAGGTCGCACCAGATCGCACTCGCCGCACGGCCTTTCACGCGGAAGGATCGTTGTGTGGCCGATTGGGATTGACGCTTCCCCGACCCCAAGAACCGCAGGTCTCCACGTCCGTTCGCCCTTCATGGGGGCGGGTTCCCGCCCTACGCGGCGGTACCCTCTGTCTTCACTTTTCGTCCATACCACTCGCTCTTGTAGTCGCACTGCCGGATGAACTCCATGGCAGCCGGGTCAGGCGCCGCCGTGGCTTTCACGCTGATCTCGCCGTAGGTGCGAATGACGGTGGCCGTCACGTTGTGAACCGCGTCCTTTCGGCGGTTGCGCGTTCGCCGCCGGAACGCATCCAGCGCAGCCTCGGCATGCTCCAGCCGTCCCGTGCGCTCGTAGCTCACGATCCAGTGACCACACGGCGCCTGCCGCTTGTCCCGCGCAAGAAGCGATGACCGCGCATCGCTTCGCATCAGTGCGCCGCACTCGGCGCAGCGCCAACATCGCCTCGCCACCCGCCGCTTCAGCCTGGCCTCTCTCGCCCTCTCGGCCCGGCTCCTCGGAGTGCCCGGATACACCGTCGTCGCCCCGCGGTCCGCAACTTCAATCACCCCGCCACGACCGAGCTCGACTTGGCATTTCGACCGCTCCGGTTCGACATGCGGTGGCAGCGGCGCTTTCATCGCGAGCGAAAGGGACCACCCGAAAGCCGCTCGACGAACACGGCCGGAAAGGATCGTGCCCTCCGGAATCCTGCCCCGATAGCGGGTCCATCCCTGTCCGGCGCGCGCCAGCCTCATGTAGCGAGCGTTGACCCTGAGAATCTGGTTGTGAACATATATCGACACCGGCCTGCCACGTCGGGGCACCGGCCAGCCCACCGCGCCGCCCTTGCCGCCCGCCCCAAGCCGCCCGAACGCGTTGCGCATGGCGACAGCGTGGTCCCTGGCGTGCTGGTTGCGCGTTTGCGCCGGCCAGCCGATATCCGGGTGGCTGGCTGCGAACTCGTAGACCACCTCCTGCAGGTCGCGGCGGCTCAGCCGACTACCGGTGGCCACGTAGTGCTCCAGGTCGCGTTCCAAGAGCAGATCGCGCAGTTCGCTGCCCGCGCGCGCCCACAACGCGAACCGCTCCGCCTGTGCGCGCGTCGGATACAGCTTGAGCCGCCAACCGAAGCTACGGAACCGGGTCACGAATCTCGTTCCTGCCTTGAACACCCGCGGCGATTCGCAAGACGGGACGCGGAGGGAAGTTGGTCATCTTTGAACGGCGCGGGCACGGTATGGGCGGCTTTGAGTCTCGTTGAGGGCAGGCGGGCTGTCCAAAGGTGCGCGAACCGGTTCGCTGCGACAAGAGAAACAATCGTGCCGCTAGACCAAGTGTCAGGACTTTGGATCGAACGACTGACGTACGATTCCGGAAGGCAACGAGGCAGCCGCAGAACCGGGACATTTTCAATGCCGATAACCGGGACATTTTCCGTGCCGGTTGACATCTCAATCGGCACAGGGAGCGGGCGGCTCGGGGCGAGAGTCCGGCGGCCATCGCGGTTCGCTTCGGCATCCCCCGGTTCCTCAGTAGAAGCTGTGCAGGAGACCGATTCTCACCCGACCCGTACCCCCTCGGAGGTAGAGGATCGTGGATCTGGGGCGATCCCAGAGCCCGTAGAAGCACCGAAAACCGCCCCGAACCGCCCCTTTCGGACGATCCGCCTGGCGATGACCGGAGAAGTCACGGCTCACCGCTCGAACCCTCCCCCGCCACGCTCGGGACCTCGGGTCCGGGGCGGTCGCGGTACGACAATGCGGGTGATGGTCCGGGCGCGCTCCCACTCCCGTGCCTGTTCGCGCTCCCTCTCCCTCATGGTCTGGCGCACTGACCATGCGCGCCGCTCCGCCTCCACCAGCCTGTTTCGATAGAACTTGCGCCAACCGCGCTCGATCTCCCGGGCGCTCTCGCCGTGTGCCTTGCCCAACTCGGCCCGCTCGTCCCTGTGGTGGTGGTCGAGGTCCTCGCGCCACCCCTCGACCAAGTCCTCCCGGCCCCGGACCGCCCCGGCCAGCTCCCTGAGCGAGCGGTCGAGCCGCCAGATCCGGAGCCGCCCGAGCACGGTGCGGCTTTCCCGGTCGAGCCTCTGCCGCATCTCCT
>CAZTOF010000428.1:0-2459 GCA_964615515.1 uncultured Gemmatimonadaceae bacterium | reverse complement strand
GTCTTCACATGTCCGAACAGCCCCGCGGCCCCCGCCGCTCCCAGTCCGATCGTCTCCAGTATCATTTCAAGTATCCTTTCCCGGGGCGAGCCCCGTTTTTTCCCAAAGCCTACGGCCAACCGGCGCGCATCGTTTCCCGGCAGCCCGGGCCGAACCCGCCCGAATGCCCGAACTGGACGTCCCTCAGGGTGTGCCGGACCGCGCTCAAGAATGGTGCCCCATCTCGGCCCACGCCTGGTTCACCTGGGTCGACACGTCCTGCAGCGCGAAGAGCGACGCCTCGTCCAGCTTGTCGCTGATATCCGGGCCCACGAGCCGCCTGAGAAAGCGCAACGGCTCGGAGAAGTCCACGTCCATGAGCGGCGGCGATCCGTAGTTGAAGTTCTCCAGGATCCGGAACGCCAGGTAGGTGTCGTCCAGGAGGCCGGCCATCCCGTGGGTCATCTCGGGGATCAGGTCCAGCGGATTGACGAAGTAGCGCGCCGCGTGATCCAGGACGGGCATGACCACCACCCTGAGCCCCCGCTGCTCGGCGGCCTGGGCCGCGCACGCCAGCAAGACCGGCACCATCTCGACGACCTCGACGGCCACCGCCGCGGCTTCGGCGATCTCCGCGTCCGTCGAGGACGGCGACATGCGCCGGATGAAGTCCTCCAGCTGGCCGCTGTCGCGCACCTTGGCGCTGTCGATGACGGCCTGAATGTCTTCGAGGTTCATCTTCCGGCCCCTTATCTGCCGAGATAGACGACGAGTCCGCCTCCGTTCCCGCCCGTGAACAGGTCAAGGTGGCCGTCCGCGTCGATGTCCGCAAATGCCGGCGCCGTGAAGGCGGGCACCTCGTGCGCGAAGGGGTCGGCCTCGACGAACACCGGCTCCTTCGGCGTTCCCTCGTTCATGAACAGCCGCAGACCCGATATTTCCGAACCCACGGCCAGGTCAAGGTCCCCGTCCCCGTCGAGATCCACAAGGGTGGGGACGCTTCGGCGCCCCACGTCGATGTCATGGAACTCGTCCGAGACGAGCTGGAAGTCGGGCCCGTCCCGGCCCCCGTCGTTGCGGTAGTAGTTGAGCGCGCCGGACGACTCGCCGACGATCAGGTCGAGGTCGCCGTCGCCGTCCAGGTCGCCCAGCGTGGGGGTGGTGTTGCGCCCCCGGGTCAGGGTCGCGGCGGCCGAATCGGCCATCCTCCATCGCGGCAGAAGGTTCTTGCGCGAGAACCAGCCCCGTCCGTCGTTGCGGTACCAGGCCATGCGGTCGCGCCACTCGCCGAGCAGCATGTCGTCGTCGCCGTCGCCGTCCAGGTCGCCGAAGGCGGGCGCGAGGTGGTAGGCGGCGGGGAGCCCGGGAACCTTGCCGCGCGCGCGGAAGGCGGGGGCGGTCGGGGACCCCGTGTTCTCGAAGACGTAGAGCGCCCCGGTTTCGGTGTCCTCCGGCTCGATCTTGTTGGAGAGGAGGAGGTCGAGGTCGCCGTCGCCGTCCAGATCGGTCAGCGCCGGGATCGACTCGTTGCCCACGTCCACGGTGCGGATCAGGCGGGTGGTGACCTGGCTGAAGCCGCCGTCGTCCTGCTGTTCGAAGAGGTGGAGGTTCTCGACCGTGGTGCGGGACGCGAGGAAGGCGCCGCCGAGGACGCCCATGACCAGGTCCAGGTCGCCGTCCAGGTCGACGTCTCCCAGCGCGGGGGCGTTGTACCCGGAGGTGGCGACCGGGTCGCCGACGGGGAAGGGCCGGGGGGTGCCGCGCAGGACCGGGCGGCGGCAGCTCCCCGTGTTCTCGATGAAGAGGAGGCCCGCTTCGAAGAAATCGCCCCAGAAGAGGTCCACGTCGCCGTCCTGGTCGACATCGCCCAGCGCCATGGTGTTCGCCCCGTGGCGGATCCCCTGGAAGGCCGCGACGATCTCGATGTCCTCGAAGGAATCGGTGATGTGGCGGAAGAGGGGCACCCCGTCGTCGTCGGTCGTCTCGGCCTCGTAGCGGGTGATCGTTCCGGTGAGGCGGCCGATGAGGAGGTCCAGCCGGCCGTCGCAGTCGATGTCCGCCGCGTTGGGGATGTTCTGGCGGTCCGAGTAGATGGTGTCGCCTTCGATCGTCCTGAGGGTGTCGGCCGCGAGGACGTAGCTGGCGGGGCCCGGGCCGCCGTCGTTGCGGTAGTAGCGGATGTAGCTGTAGGGCTCCTCGGCCAGCAGGTCGAGGTCGCCGTCCAGGTCCACGTCGGTGAACCGGTACCACTCGCCGACCGGGAGGTCCCGGTAGGCGTCGGTGACCCAGCGGTACTCGCTCGGGCCTCCGGCGGACTCGTTCTTGAAGAACATGATCCGGTCGGAGTGCTCCTGGAGGAAGAGGTCGAGGTCGCCGTCGCCGTCGGCGTCGGCAAGCTGGGGGCGCGGCAGGTTGAAGCCGCCCAGGAAGGGGTGGTCGATGGGGTCTCCGGCCTCGTCGAGCACCTCGATGCCGTAGAT
>CAZTOF010000427.1:0-2109 GCA_964615515.1 uncultured Gemmatimonadaceae bacterium | reverse complement strand
GGGGTAGGGGGATCCGCCTCCCATGTCTTCGCGTGCCGGTGGCCGTCATCGCCGCCGGCGTCATCCCGTCCCCGGTCGCGAGTCCGGCTGACGAGTTGAGTGGTGCCCAACGCGGTCCGCTGCGGGAGACCGCACAGATTGTCGCGAGGATAGACGGCGAACCCCTGCTCACGATCGGTGACGAGCCGGACGATGCGCTTTTTCGGGTGATTGGCCTGGCGCTGGTGGGGGACGCGCTGATCGTGGCGGAGGCGAGTTCGAACACGCTGCGCCACTACGATCGAGCCACGGGCGAACTGCTCCGGACGACCGGTGGCGAGGGAGAGGGCCCGGGGGAGTACCAGGCCCTCGTCTTCCTCCAGGCGGTCGGAAACAGGCTGTACACGTTTGACTTTGCGAATCGTCGATTGACCGTGCTTGACGCGGCCGGTGTAGTGGAAAAGACGGTCACCATTCAACGCTGGGAAGGGTATCGCTACCCGGATGTCAGAGGCGTCTTCAACGACGGCTCGATTCTTGTCGCCTCCTCGGTTCAGAGGCCCGAGGGCGTAGAGGCCCCCACGGTCAGGCGAATCCCCTGGATCCTGGCGCGGTATGACAGCACCGGCCACTTCGTGGACAGTCTTGGCCATTACCTTGCGGGTGAAGGACTTGTGGTGCCCTTCGGACGGGGGGGCGCAGCCAACAGGACGCAGTGGCCGGGACCCTTCCGCCGGCAGGCTTCCTCGGGCGTCCTGGGCGATGAGTACTACATCCGGGACAACATGGAGTTCGCGATCCCCGTCTTCGATCGGACGGGGGAACCGGTCCGCGAGCTGGGGTCCGGCGCCAACCAGGAACCAAGAGCGGTGACTCGGAAGGACCGTGAGCTCTTTGGGGAGCTGGCAGGGGCCGAAGGGTGGGAGCGTCCCGAGTTCTATCCCTACCACAGTGGCATCGGCGAGTTGAACGGGTTGATTTGGGTCCATCAGTACCACCGGTGGGAGAGTCCGGGGGAGAGATGGACGCTCTATTCGCAGGAGGGCGAACGGGTGGGGGAAGTCGTGAGCTCCGAGGATCTCTGGGTGGTCGCGGCGGATGGTGACGTGGTGGCCATACTGCGCCGCGACGGGATGGGTGTGGAAACGGTGGAGTTGCGCCGACTGGTCGGATGGCGTTGAGAGGGCTGGGTTCCGGGCGAATGCTTGGGCAGGGTGGGGCGTCGACTTGCGGAGGTGCCTGAGGCCGAAGGGTGTCAAGCCAGGGTTCGATAGTGTACACTGCGGTTGTCCGCGATCTGACGCGGCGTCGACCGTAAGATCCACCAGGGGCCGCCATGGCACGCAAGCGAAGACGACCCGGGAAGCAGGGAAAGCGCAGCAGGAAGAGCGGCGATTCCGACCCGGAGAAGATGCGGAAGGTCATCGAGAAGCTGCTTCGGGAAGCCTGTAAGGGGGATGTGGACGCGCAGTTCGACGTCGCGCTTGCCTGAAGGCCGCGCGGCTGGACCATCCGGAGGCGCAGTACGCCATGGCGCTCAAGTATGCCACTGGCGACGGGGTGGAGCAGGATACGGCCGAAGCGGTTGCATGGTGCCGGAAGGCCGCGAAACGGGGTCAGGCGGAAGCCCAGTACGAACTGGGAATCCGACACCTGGAGGGCGACGGCGTGGAGCGGGATGGAGAGCAGGCCGAGCGGTGGCTGGTGCGGTCGGCCGGGCAGGGTCAGGTCCTGGCCAACTACGCTCTCGCCCAGCTCTACGATGATGGAGACCTGCTGCCGCGTCACGAAGCGAAGGCGGTCGAGTTCCTCCGCTGGGCGGCAGTGGAGGAATGGCCTCCGGCGATGAACCGCATGGGGGTGTGGCTCCTCTGCGGGAAGGGTGTGGAGAGGGATCCGGAAGAAGCGGTGAGATGGTTCCGCATGGCGGCCGAAGAGGGATTCGTGCTAGCCCAGCACAACCTGGCCAAGTCGTATCTGACGGGGGTGGGAATCAAGCAGGGCGACAGGAAGGCGGCGAAGTGGTACCGCAGCGCCGCGATCCAGGGATTCGCTCCCTCCCAGCTGGGGCTGGGGATGCTGTATCTGCTCGGGAGGGGCGTGGAACGGGACGAGTCGAAGGCGGTGAAG
>CAZTOF010000426.1:0-3754 GCA_964615515.1 uncultured Gemmatimonadaceae bacterium | reverse complement strand
GGGGGCGGTGGGGTGGGGGTGAGCAATGCGAGGCCACGCGTCCCGAGGACCTGCCACGCGTCGTTCGGGGGCTGTCCGGGGTGACCAAACCCGAGCAGATGACCGCTGGGGTGGCCCTACCTTCCCCGGGCACCGCGAGAGCGACGTGGACCCCCGTTCGCCCACCGTGATGCACTGCACAGGAGCTCGCGGGACGGGTTGTCGAGGTAACCGTCGAGGTCGAACCCCTGCTGCCGGACGCTCCTGCCGAACTCGGTCATCCAGATGCCTGCAAGCCGCTGCAGGCCATGTCGCTCACGGTGAATGAAGCGGTAGGGACGACCCCGGTCGTCACCCGGCTCCTCGTGCTCCGCGCTGTGCCGCTCGCGGCGCAGGAGGCAGTGACCGCAGACCAGGAAGGGAGGTCGGGTCGCGAGGTCCGTGATCGCGTTCATCAACGCTTGGGCGGTCTCACCGAATCGGCCGACATAGGTGTCGCTGGTCCGATCGATTGCCGACTTCAAGGCCTGCCACGCCGGCAGTCGGTCCGCGGGAATCTTCTTCGGCCGGCGGATTTCCAGCGCGGATCCGCCCGGGCCGTGTGAGGGAATGCCGTGATGCAGCACTCTCTTGCGAGCTCAAAAGCGGTCCGGTTTTCGAGGAGCCGGTACCGATCGCTGACGACCGAAAGCACTCGGCCGGAATCGGTGTTGACGATGGCCTTCTTTCCGGGAATCCGCTCTCGTCGGCCGGGTTCCGTTTCCGCGAAGACGTCGACCTTGGCGACCGGGAACATGACGGCGTGCATTCCTTCCTCAAGAGCGTCGCCGGCGTAGATCATGTGTTTACTCCTCGTTGTCGTAGTGAATGGCCGGCCTCAGCCCTTTCCGCTAACGGGATACTCACGGACGGCACGCTCTCCTGCAGGTGTAAGGCGGACGACCCGGGAGGCATCAAGCGGGTCGTTCTCGGGAAGCGGTGATTCACCCTTCTCCCGGCCGGTCTTCGCCACGCTCTTCAGCCCGGCCAGCGTCTCCGAGCCGGAAATCGCCTCCCGGTCTCCATCGTAGTAGTCGAACCAGGGGAGTCCGGCGTCGGTGTATTGGCGTGCCGTCGGCGGGTTCGTGGGCGGGCGCTCTCCGGTGATCGCCAGCCACTGCATGGAGTTGGCGATGGTCACGAAGCAGCGGCTGGTGTGCTGCCGGTCCCACGCGTCCAGGCCGTAGTCATCGTCGTAGACCTCCTGTCGCATTCGGCCACCGGGGGCCAGGCCCATCCCGTAGGCGGGGCCGGGTGCCTGTTCGTACACCACAATCCCTTCGCGAAGCGCGCGCAAACCCCCGAAGAGCTTGTCGTAGACCTCCCGCTTCATGGGGCAAACGGACACCTGGAGGCCGCCGTGCTTCGCGGAGCCGGTCAACTGCTCCTCCGCGGTGTACCCTTCCCCGAGCGGCATGGCCACGAACTGGCGGATGACGCCCTTTTCCACGCAATACCCATCGAGCCACGGCTGGCCGGGGACCACCAGGTAGTTCTGTGGACCGGCGTCGAGGCGGTCGGACCAGGGCTCGCCGCTGACCGCGCACACCTTCCCGGCGGCCACCTTCACCGCGCAGGGATATGAGGAATCCCATCCGGAACCGAAGTTGACCCACATGGCTTCGGCCTGGTGCATGGGCATCACCACACCACCCCGGTAAACGGTCTCCCGGGGGAGGCGGTCGGCGAAGTCGTCGAGATGGCGGAGCGGAAAGCGACCGAGTCCCGGAGGGAGCGGGTAGTTCCGGTCATCATCCGGGATCCGCAGGGTGCGCTGGAACTCGATGTGGCACCGCGCCTTCAAGGTGTCCCACGCGGAGTTCGAAGTGGGCGTGACGCCCGAACCCGGCCTGGCAGCGTCTGGAGACCTGGAAACCGATCTGACGGACCTCCTGGTCGCGATTGGAGAAGCCGCGAGGGCCGCGGACCAGCCCGTGGCCATACTGATCGATGAGGTACAGTACCTGGCCGACGAGGACTTGCGCGCGCTCCGAGAGAGCAGGACTACCTGAGAGCGATGGCTGACCTCGGTCCCGGCCCACACCGCTCGGGAGAAGTGGCCGCGAAGCTGGGGATCGCGGTCACCTCGGCGGGGCCCCTGCGGACCGGTCTGATCCGAAAGGGAATGATCTGGAGCCCCGCGCACGGGGAGACGGCTTTCACAGTACCCATGTTCGATCGGTACATGTTCCGTGCGATGCGCGAATGGCCACCTGCCGGAGGGTGACCGAGGATTCTCCCATCCGGCGACCGGAGTGGCCCGCCGCGCAGCGCAACCCCAACGTGGTGAGGCGGCCTTTCCCCAATTGTCCAATCAGCCGCCCCTCTACTCGACACATGGCCGCTTTGCAAATCGACACATGGCCGCTACCTTGACAAACCATGTTCGACTCTCCGGCACTGTATCCGCGTCCGCTGGCCGCCGTCCTCCATGAGGCACTGGCGGACACGCCCGTAGTGTGCCTTACCGGCCCGCGCCAGAGCGGCAAGACCACGCTGGTCCGAGCGATGATGCCGAAGCGCCCGTACTTCAGCCTGGATCATCCGCCGTACCTCTCCGCCGCCAAGGGGGATCCCGCCGGTTTCGTCGCGGCGCTTCCACGGGAAGTCACCATCGACGAAATCCAGCGCGCGCCGGAGTTGCTTCCAGTCATCAAGCTGTCCGTCGATCAGGACCGGCGACCCGGACGCTTCGTCCTCACCGGCTCCGCGAACCTGCTCCTGCTTCCCGCTGTCACCGAATCGTTGGCGGGGCGCATGGAAATCGCGCGCCTCATGCCCCTGTCCGAGTCCGAAAAGGAACGCCGTCCCGGCCATTTCCTGGCCGATCTCCTGCGGGGAGACATTGCCCCGGAATTGCACGCGGGAACGCAGGCGCCGGACCCCGCCGACCTCGGCAGGCGTCTGGTATCCGGCGGTTATCCGGAGCCCATTGGCCGCAACCCGGTCCGTGCCCGCCAGTGGCACCGGCAGTACGTCCGGAGCATCGTGGACAGGGATGTCCTCGATGTCGGCAGGGTACGGGATGCCGACGGCGTCGCGCGCCTGCTGCAGCTGCTGGCGGCACGAAACGGCGAGCTGCTGAACACCGTCGGCCTTTCCCGGGAACTTGGTCTCCACAGAAGCACGGTACGAGAGTACATCGCGGTGCTGGAAAGACTGTTCCTTGTTCGCCGCCTGGCACCGTGGCACCGGAACATCGGAAAGCGGCTGGTCAAGACACCGAAGATGCACCTGGTCGACAGCGGGCTTGCCGCCACCCTGGCCGGATTGAGCCCGGGGGACTGGATCACGAAGCGGGCGCGCATGGGCCACCTCCTGGAGTCTTTCATCGTGCACCAGTTCGTGACCCAGGCCGGGTGGACCGATCCCGATCTCCGGTTCCGGCATTTCCGCGACAAGGATGGCCAGGAGGTCGACCTCGTCATGACCCTCGGTTCAAGCACCTGGGGCATCGAGGTGAAGGCGACCAGCACGCCGGGACGGTCGGCGGGCCGCGGCATGATGCGCCTCGCGGCGCTCTGCGGCGATGACTTCGAGGGGGGGATGGTCCTGTACAACGGGCGGGATATTTTGCCGATGCAGGATCAGCGGATGCTGGCGGTGCCGCTGAGGGAGATCTGGAGGCGGTAGGGGAGTGGAAGTCCACCACGCCGTCGCACCTGCCCGCGCCGTCCTCTTCGACTTCGACTTCACCCTGGCGGATTCTTCCGCAGGCGTCGTCGTCTGCATGAAC
>CAZTOF010000425.1:0-1767 GCA_964615515.1 uncultured Gemmatimonadaceae bacterium | reverse complement strand
GTGCCACAGAGTCCAGTACCCCGGGTGGATACGGCGCTCCTGCGGGTCCATGCGAAAGTCCCGGCTCATCAGAAGAGATTGTCCAACAGCATGTGGAACCGCAATGCCGGCTCCGACGCGCCCTCGCCCCCTTCACCGAGTCCCTGCGCCACGTCCAGGCGCAGGAGCCCGTCGAGCAGAACCAGGCCTGCGCCGATTGCGCGGTATTCCTCCCCTTCGGCCGAGGCCCAGTCGCCGAAGAGGGACAGGCGCGCGTAGCGGACCGGGAACTGCAGGTCCGCACGCGCCATTCGGGCCCCCGAGGTCTCGATCCCCTCGGCGGAGTGTCCGCGCAGCCATGCTCCGGTCGCACCCAGGTCCCACAGGTCCTGCGGAAGGGGATCGCCCCGGACATCGGCCGCGCCCGCCTGCAGACCCAGCGAGATCCGTGCGAAGATGGGGAGGAGGAGCGCGCCTTCGACCATCGTGCGGACATGGGTGCGGTCGCCCGCCGCCACCCGCATGCTCACGGTGCCGCCCGCGCCGATCGCTTCCCGGCCCAGGCCGCCCCACCACGGCTTCCAGGCGAATTCGGTCCCTACCCGGATCCGTGCGTCGCCGCCCTCCAACTCCTGGTCGCGCTCGGCGAAGACGCCGACCGAGAGACCGAGACGTTCGCCGCTGCCAGGCAGGAACCGCATGGCGGCGCCCGTCGACCAGTGGAAGTCGAGAGAATCGCTCTCCAGGATGAGGGGGAGGGGGAAGCCGTCCATCCCGCCCGTGCCCAGGAGGCCGGTGCGCAGTGCGCGGTAGACGGAGAACTGCATCCGGCGGCCGGGCCGGTCGCGCTGCAGGGTGAGGTCGAGGTCGGGGATCTCATTCCATTCGCGGGTGGCCGCGCGCACGGTCAGCACCGATCGCAGCCAGCCGAAATCGCGCCGAACCTGGGCACCGATCGAGACGCCCTCCACCGGGTTGTAGCGCATCAGGTTGAGCGTCCAGACGGGGGGGTAGAGGTACCAGGGGCTGGCGGCCCGGGTGCGGTCGCCCCCCTCGCCGCCGATTTCGGCCAGTGTGTCGCCGAGGCGGAGGGCGTCGGCTCGGGCCCGTGCCGGGTCCCACGGGGAATCCGGGGATGGCTGGAGCGTTCCGTTTTCGCCCGTGTCCTCCCGCTCCTGTTCCCGGGCTCCAATGGTCTCGCCGCCGTTCGTCGCCCCGGCGGGTTCCAGCGTCCAGTCGATGACGAAGGGAAGGGTGGGCACGACGGAGCCGGTAGCGGTGATGCTCTCGATCCCGGTGTACCCGGTCCACTGCACGCGGCGGGGCAGCCAGTGGTCCGGTTGCGTGCGCGCGAAGTCGACGATGACCGCCGAAATGTCGGTCTCGATGCCGAGAAGGACGGCCGTGAAGGTTTCGTTGATGAGCTGGCCGAACCAGCCGGGTTGGGAGTCGGGCGGGGCCGGGAAGTCGTCGCCCGCCGTGATGTCTAGTCCCAGCCACCAGCCGCCCGGTTCGCGCAGGACGCCGGAGACTTCGTGGTCGATGCGCTTGGCGGGGCGGTACGCGACGCGCACGAGGCCGTGCGTGTCCGGGTCGATCCACATGATCGCGGCGACCAGGCGGATGTTGCGGTATCGGGGGATCGCGGTGACGGGGATGGTCCGGATCGTCTCGCCGTCGTCCAGGCCGAGAGCGGTAGTATCACCTGAGCGGAACTGGTAGTACCACTCCGCGTTGGGGCCGAGAGGGCTGTGGGTGGCGGTGGCGGCGGCCTGGGGGTCCGTGAAG
>CAZTOF010000424.1:0-2509 GCA_964615515.1 uncultured Gemmatimonadaceae bacterium | reverse complement strand
TATAGCGCCGTGACGTTCAAGGAGGCTCTTGCCGGGACCCCGGGCGCAGAGCTCCAGGCCCTGGCCGTCAAGGTGGCCAGCCCCGCCACGCCCCCCAGCGCGGAGAGCAGCGCGGCCTCCGCCACGGTCCATCCCATCAGGATCCGGCGCGGGATCCCGCCCAGCCTCGCCGCGGCGACCGCGGTCCGCCGTTCCTGCACCTTCAGCACCATGATGCACGCCAGGAAGACGCCGCCGGCGACCAGGGTGATTCCGGCGATGGCGGCCTGGAAGCGGCTCACCACGCGAAAGGTGGTCGAGGCGCGCTCGGCGACCTCGGCGGTCGGCAGGACCTGCGTCCCGACCAGGAGCGGCTCGAGACTGCGGGCCGCGGTGGCCGGGTCGACGCCGGAACGAAGGCGCACGGTGAAGTAGTCGACCTCTCCCCCGCGTCCGGAGAGGGTCTGCAGGTGCGGCAGGTGGAAGAGCACGCGCGGCCGGGTGCCCGTCAGCCTGGAGGGGTCGGCGGGGGGCTCGAAGATTCCGGCCACCAGCGCCTCGCATGGTTCGGCGTAGGGAGCGGCGCGCAGCCGCACCGTCCCCCCGGCCTCGATTCCGGCCCGGGCCGCGTAGGGGCGTTCGACCAGGACCTGGAGACTGTCGGGGCAGGGGGAGTCCCGCGGTGGAGCACCATCTGCGAGGTGCGCGGTGTGCTGCGGGCCCGTGAACCCGGTCGAGGCCAACAGCAGCACTGCGATGGGCCACCGAGCACATTCGGCCTCGCCAAGTGTCATCGCAGGTCCGCTACATGCACCACTCGGTCACCCAGGTAGGGATGCCTGCTCACCTTGTCGTGGAACCGGGTGTCCGCGGTCACGAGGGGATAGTCTTCGTGAATGGCCAGGGCGAGGTAGAAGCAGTCGTAGACGGCGTGTCCGAGGTCGGCCGCGAGGCGCGCCGCGGACGCGGCCAGTTGCCGCATGGACAGCGGTGTAGCCACGGGCGCGACGCGGAGCAGGTCCACGGCCTCCGCAAGGTCGTCCCGGTTCATCTCTCCATGCCGGTGCTTGGCGGCGAGTGCGCTCGTCGCTTCGGCGAAGAACAGATCGGGCGCCAGCAGCGTGGCACCCGAGTCGAGCAGGGTCGCCGATTCATCGGACAGCGGCTCGGTCACGAGCCACTTCACCCCCACGCTCGCGTCTACGACATAGCCCCTCATTCGGAGCCCCGGCGACGGTCGGTCCGGATCGTGTCGGTGCTGTCGATCCCGGAAGCGAGGCGTTGGCGCATTTCCCGTGCCCGCTCCGCGAAGGTGCCTTCCGCGGGGAGAAGGGCCCGGCGCAGGATCTCCCGGTGCTCGGCCTCGGCGGACCTGCCGTTCGCGGCGGCCCGCCGCTTCAGCCCGTCGACGATCTGGCGGGACAACCTGCGGACGGTGAGTTGAGCCATGTCGGTGCGGGATCAGGGTGTGCGTGCAATGACATCATACAATACGACGTGAAGGCAATGACATCAAGCTACGGGATGGATCGGACGCCCTCCCGCCCAACACGTCAGCCAACTGCGCCAGGCTCTCCAGATTGTGAACCGGCCGGTGCTCGTCCACCTCCGGCAGCAGCGCCCGTATCCCCGCCGCCCTCGGCGCGAAGCCGCGATACCGCAGCAGCGGATTCAGCCACACCAGGCTCCGGCACGACTTGCGCAGCCTTCGGGCCTGCGCTCGAATCCCCTCGCCGCCCTCGCGGTCCAGCCCGTCGGTGACCAGGAGCACGACCGCCCCCTGCGCGAGCAGCCGCCTGGACCAGTGCAGGTTGAAGGCTTCCAGCGAGGCGCCGATGCGGGTGCCGCCGTACCAGTCCCGCACCGTGTGCCCGATGCGGTCGAGAGCGCGGTCCACGTCCCGGTCGCGCAACAGCCGGGTGATGTTCGTGAGGCGGGTGCCGAAGACGAAGGTGTGGACCCGGTCGGCCGCGTTGGTGAGGGTGTGGAAGAAGTGGAGGAGAATCCGCGAATAGGACTCCATCGACCCCGAGATGTCGCACAGCGCCACGATCGTGGGCCGGCGGGTCCGGGTCGACTTGCGCTGGAGGGGGAGCGGGTTGCCGCCGGTGCGAACGCTGGTGCGAAGCGTGCGCCGCAGGTCGATGAAGCGTCCCCTCGGGTCGGGTTCATGGCGCCGGGTGAGCACGGGGCGCAGGTTCAGCCTGAGCGACCGGATCACCTCCCTGGCCTGCAGCACTTCCGCAGGGGTCATCTCCTCGAAGTCCTTGGTGCGGAGGACCTCGGTGGGCGCGAACGCCATGCGGAGCGGGATATCGTGCACGGTTTCCCGCACGGGTTCCACACCCGGCCGGGGGGCCGAGTCGTCCTCCGGGGCCAGCCTGGCCGGCGCGCGCGACGCGGGTGTCTCTTGGGGGATCTGCGAGCGTGAAAGGAGTGCGGCCAGCGCCTCGTCCGCCCTGTAGGGATCGCGCCAGAAGAGCCGGAAGGCGCTCCCGAAGATGTGGCGGTGCTCCCGACTGGCGACGAG
>CAZTOF010000423.1:0-3823 GCA_964615515.1 uncultured Gemmatimonadaceae bacterium | reverse complement strand
CTCGTGGCGGGGGCTGGCGCGGTACTGGCGCGGGCGCCTGTAGCAGGCCCGGCCGGGAAGGGCCGGGTGGGTTGTTCCTGTCGACTGGACTCTGGCTTTCCCCGAAATGAAACGGTTGATGTCCAACGACTTGCTGGCTACTCTTGAGTCTCGGAGCCGCCACGGAACCCCCCGCAACCGGAGACACGGCATGACTGACAACTTCGATCGGAACCTCACCCTCAAGACCGCCGTCGATCTCGATGTCGTCGGTGAGAACATCCTGGACATCGCGGACTTCGCCATCGCAAAGTACGAATTCCGCAACGACGCGAAGCTGTCTCCCGAGGAAAAGGAGGCGGCGGCCGCGCAAATCCGTGAATCACTGTGGAAGTTGGTGGAGGCGTTCAAGGTCCGCCGGAAGCGGGTCCTGCAAAAAATGTTCGAGATCGCGGACAACGCCATGCAGGAGTACGCCGACTCCAAGTAGTCCGCTCCCGCTTCCCGGCTGGTTTTCCCGGGGCTGCCGGCGGACATTCCGTAATGTTGTCATTGCAATGTGAGCGGGCGAGCCGGGCAGTCCGGCCCGGATGCGGCGCCGGACCAATGCCGGAGTGATTCCGTCCATGGGCTGCCAGACCGATCCTGCCGGCGGAGGCGTTCCTGAAGTGAAGTCGGCCTCCTCGGCCTCCGCCTGCCCCGTTGCCATCGTCGGGTACGGCTATCGCATGCCCGGCGGCATTCTCACGGACGACGACTTCTGGCGCCTGCTGAGCCGGCGGGACATCGTCCGCGAACCCATCACCGACCGATACGGCCGAGGCTACCAGCCGATCGGTGCATTCTCCGGTCCGGGCCGTTTCGGGAGCGCATACGAGGGGCTGATCAAGGACGACGGGGAGCAGCGGATGGACCCGGGCCTCTTCGGCGTGTCCCTCCATGAAATGACCTACATGGATCCCCAGATCCGCATGTTGCTGGGATGCGCCTGGGAATCCTGCGAACGGGCCGGGTGGGATCTTCACGCGCTGCGCAACAGTTCCACGGGCGTCTTCATCGGGTCCCAGGTGGCCTCCACGGCCAATTGGCGAGCGATGTACGGGACCAACGAGTTCTCCATCCTGAGCATCGACGCCTCGATGCTGGCCAATCGCATTTCCTACCACCTGAACCTGATGGGGCCGTCGGTTTCGTGTGCCACGGCCTGCTCCGCTTCGCTTACGGCCCTGCACACGGCGATAAACGCGATCGTTCAGGGAGACTGCGACCGCGCGCTGGTGGGAGCCGCGACCTATCTGGGTTCGGCCCGGTGCAGCGTCTCCTTCAACGCCCTCGGCGTCATCAGCCCCGACGGCCGGTGTCACTCGTTCGATGCCGACGCCAACGGCTACATGCGTTCCGAGGGGGCCTTCGTCTTCGCCGTCAAGCCGTTGGAAGCGGCCGAAAGGGACGGGGACCACGTCCACGCCGTGATCGAAGCCACCGCGGTCAATACGGCGGGGACCGCCGACGACAGCGGCGGGCTCGCGCAAGGCCGGTACATCACCGCTCCGACCCGCCATTCGCAGGTCGAACTGATGCGCAACGCCTGTGCGCGGGCCGGGCTGGGGCCCGGGGACTTCGACTACATCGAGGCGCACGCCACGGGCACCGTCGTGGGCGACCGAATCGAGGGAAATGCCATCGCCGAGGCCTTCGGCGGGGTCGAACGCGACGTTCCGCTGCGCGTGGCCAGCGTCAAGAGCAACGTCGGGCACCTGGAAGCGGCGGCCTTCACCTGCGCGCTCCTCAAGGTCGTGGTGATGATGCAACGGCGCACCTTCGCGCCGATCTCGAGGAACTTCCTGGCGCCCAATCTGGAAATCGACTTCGACAGCTGCCCCATGCAGGTGCAGACGGCGTGCGAGCCGTTCCCCGACCGTCCGGTCGTGGTCGGCATCAATTCCTTCGGTTTCGGGGGTGCCAACGGGCACTGCGTGGTTCGGGAATACCGGCCGGCACGGCCCCGGGTGTGGTCGGTCCCCGTGGCGCCCGGGGCAGGCTACATGATTCCGCTGTCGGCGCGCACGGCAAGCGCCCTGACGGAAAGTGCACGGGACCTCCGGCGAAGCCTGGATGAGCGGGAGACCGATCTTTATGCCTTGGCGGGCAATATCGCCCGGCATCGGACCCATTTCCCCACCCGCACGGCATTCGCGGTACGTGACCGCGGAGAGCTCGGCGAAGCCCTGGACGCCTTCGTGGATGACCCCGCTCCGGCGTCCACCGTGGACGAGGGCGAGCGACGGGTGGCCATGGTCTTCTCCGGACAGGGCACCCAGTGGGCCGGATGCGGCCGCGCGCTCTACGACGCCGATCCCGTCTTCCGGCGGGTGGTCGATGCCGTCGAGAAGGAGTGGCGACGGTACTCGGACGTGTCCCTGCGCGAAGCCTGCTTTTCGGCCAGCCAGGAAGAGCTGAACGAGGTGCAGCTGGCCCAGCCCGCGATCTTCATGATCCAGTGCGCCCTGGTGGAGCTGCTGGCGACCTGGGGCGTCCATCCCGATTGCGTTGTGGGTCACAGTTCGGGCGAAGTGGCCGCGGCCTACGCGTCCGGCGCGCTTTCCCTCGCGGACGCGACGCACCTGGTCTATCACCGCGCCACGCTGCAGCAGCGGGTGGCCGGTTCCGGGCGCATGCTGGCGATCGGACTGGACCGCCCCGGGGTGGAGGGACTGCTGGAGGAGCTCGGCGTTTCGTTCCGTTCCGGCAATCACAGGCGGGCGCAGGTGGAGATCGCATGCGAGAATTCGCCGGCCAATACGGTCATCTGCGGAAGGGAGTCGGCGCTGACGCCCGTGATGGCGGAGCTCGACCGCCGCGATCTCCAGAACCGGTTGATTCCGGGAAACATCGCCTTCCATTCGACTGCGATGGACCCGCTGCACGAAGATGCGCTCGAAGCGCTGGCCTTCCTGAACGAGCGCGCCTTCGACGGCAATGTCCCCATGGTGTCTTCGGTTACCGGCACGGTCGTGGACAGGCTGGACAGCGAATACTGGTGGTCCAACATCCGCGAGCCGGTGCGGTTCGCGGCGGCGATGGACACGGTGAGGCGCGAGATCCAGCCGCAGGTGTTCCTCGAGATCGCGCCACACAGCGCCCTTCAGCCGCTGGTCCGGCAGTGTCTCGAAGTCGGCGCGCCGTCCGGGGAGAGCGTCCCCTCTCTCATGAAGGACGAGGACGTGTGCCTGGGATTCCAGGAAACCCTGGGCGCCCTGTACCGGGCCGGCGTCGCGCTCGATTTCGAGTCCCAGTATCCGCGGCCGGAGCCCATCGCCCATCTCCTGCCCGGTCATCCGACGGAGGAGACGACGGTCAGCGACGACCTGTGCGACGACGAGATGTTCGTCCATCGCGGCGAGTATTCGCACGGACCGCTGGTGGGCCACCGGGTCCCCTGCGATCACATCCTCTACGAGGGCCGGCTTTCCGAGCGCGATTTCCCCTGGTTGACCGACCACCGGGTCCACAGGGCACCCATCATCCCGGCCGCCGGCTATATCGAACTCCTGTTGCAGGCGTTTTCGGGCAGCCCCATCAACATCGAGGAGATCGAGTTCCTCCAGCACACCCCGGTCGGCAGGACGCCGGTGCGACTCCAGACCGCCCTGTTCCCGGTCCCCAATGCTCCGGACCAGTTCACCTTCACCATATCGTCGAGGTCCTTCGAGGACGACGACGCGGGCACGCTGCACTGCCGGGGACGGGTTCACCGGGTGAACGACGACCACCCGGTCAATGCCTTCGCGACGCTGGACGAGGTGATGGCCTCGGACTTCGATCCGGAACCCCTGAGCACCGG
>CAZTOF010000422.1:0-6790 GCA_964615515.1 uncultured Gemmatimonadaceae bacterium | reverse complement strand
CGGTGACGTCCATGCCGTGAATCTGCCTGACCTTGTCGTAGTCGACCTCGGGGAAGATGATCTGCTCCCTGATTCCCACGGTGTAGTTGCCGCGGCCGTCGAAGGAACGCGTGTTCAGCCCCCGAAAGTCGCGGATCCTGGGCACGGCCACCGACACGAAGCGGTCCAGGAACTCCCACATGCCGCGCCGGCGCAGCGTCACCGTGGCACCGACAGGCATGCCCTCGCGGAGGCGGAAGTTGGAGATGGACCTGCGGGCCCGCGTGATCACGGCCTTCTGACCCGAAATCACCGCCAGTTCGCCCGCGACCGATTCCACAAGCTTCCGGTCCCGGCTGCCCTCTCCGACCCCGACGTTGAGGGTGACCTTGACCACCTGGGGAATCTCGTGAGGGTTGCCGAGGCCGAACTGGTCCTGCAACGCCGGCCGCGCGACCTGCCGGTAGTGGGTAAGGAGGCGCGGCTCGATGGCCCCGGGCGTCCTCTTGCCGCCCCGGGCCCCGTTTCCCTTCGCTGCCCTCTTCGCCGTCATTGCAGGTTCCTCGGGACGGGGTTGCCGGTCCTTACCGCGATCCGCTCCTTGAGGCCGTCCGGCTCGACGCGGGCACGGACGCGGCTCGGCTCACCGCTGGCCGGCTCGATGAGCATGACGTTCGAGGTGTGAATCGGCGCCTCGAAGGTGATGATCCCCCCCTCGGGATTGGCCTGGGTGGGACGCGTGTGGCGCTTCCGCATGTTCACCCCCTGGATGACGACCTGGTTCGACTTGCGCAGCACGCGCAGCACCGTTCCCTCGGCCTCGCGGTGGTTGCCGCGAATCACCCGGACCCGGTCGCCCCTGACGATCCTGCTCTTGGCCGTGGCCATGATCACAACACCTCCGGGGCCAGCGAGACGATTCTCATGTAGCGTTTCTCCCGCAGTTCACGGCCGACCGGCCCGAAGATCCGGGTTCCCCGCGGTTCCTTCTGGGCGTTGATGAGAACGGCGGCATTGTCGTCGAAGCGGATGTAGGTGCCGTCGCGCCGCCGCATCTCCTTGGCCGTGCGGACGACGACCGCCTCCATGACCTCTCCCCGCTTTACCGGCGCGTTGGGCACGGCGTCCTTGATCGTGACGATGACCCGGTCCCCGATCCGCGCGTACCGCCGCCCGGAACCCCCGAGCACACGGATGCAGAGCGCCCGCTTGGCGCCCGTGTTGTCGGCGATCTTCAGTATCGATTCCTGTTGGATCATCGCGTCTCACCGTCCTCTCTCTGTGCGGGCGTCAGGCGGGCCGCTCGATCAGCTCGACCACGCGCCAGCGCTTCGTCTTCGAGAGCGGCCGCGTTTCCATGATCGAGACCGTGTCGCCCACCCGGTACTCGTTCGCTTCGTCGTGCGCGTGGTACTTCTTCGTGCGCTTGACCTGCTTGCCGTACAGGGGGTGGGCGAAGCGGCGCTCGACGATCACCGTCACCGTCTTGTCGGCAAGGTCGCCGACCACGACACCCTGGCGGACCTTGCGCCGTCCGCGGACGCTGTTCTCGATCACCTCGTTCTCCCTGTCCGTGTCACTCATGGCCGGTCGGCCGGAGCGGCGGTCCGGCGCTCGTGCAGGATGGTCTTGATGCGCGCGATGTCCCGGCGGATCTCCCGCCGCAGCCGGGGATTCTCAAGCTGCATGATCGCACTGCGGAAGCGAAGACGGAACTGCTCCAGCTTGAGCTCGCCCAGTCGGTGCTCCAACTCCGCGTTCTCGAGTTCCCTGACTTCCTCTGCCTTCACTCTCTCGCTCTCCTCGTGATCCGTGAGTTCCCTACAGCTGCGATTCCCGCTCGACGAAACGCGTCTTCACCGGCAGCTTGAAGGAGGCCAGCTGCATGGCCCGGCGGGCCGTCTCGACCGGAACCCCCTCCAGTTCGAACATGATCCGGCCCGGCTTGACCACCGCGACCCACTGCTCCGGGTTGCCCTTCCCCTTTCCCATGCGGGTTTCCGCGGGTTTCTTCGTGACGGGCTTGTCGGGAAAGATGCGGATCCAGACCTTCCCGCCCCTCCTTACGTGACGGGTGATCGCCACACGCGCCGACTCGATCTGCCGGTTGGTGATCCAGCTCGGCTCGAGCGCCTGCAGCCCGTACTCGCCGAAGGAGACCCGGTTCCCCCTGTACGCCTTGCCGCGCATCTTGCCCTTGTGGGTCTTCCTGCGCCGTATCCGTTTCGGTGCCAGCATGGTATCTCTTCTCCCGGAACTCCTAGCCGCCCGGCCCGGCCGAGTAGGTCCGGCCGAAACGGTCCTCGATCACTTCGCCCTTGAAGATCCAGCACTTCACGCCCACGACCCCGTAGGTGGTGCGCGCCTCCACCTGCGCGTAGTCGATCTCCGCGCGCAGGGTGTGCAGGGGCACCCGGCCCTCGTTGTAGCCCTCGGTGCGGGCGATCTCGGCCCCACCCAGCCTTCCGGCGCACTGGATGCGGATCCCTTCGGCACCCGCGCGCATGGCGGACTGCACCGCCCGCTTCATGGCCCGCCGGTAGGAGATGCGCTGTCGGAGCTGGTGGGCGACGTTGTCGGCGACCAGGCGCGCGTTCATTTCCGGCCGCTTGATCTCCTCGACGTTGACGGAGACCTCGCTGTTCGTGAGCACGGCCAGCTCGTCGCGCAGCTTGTCCACCTCGGCCCCGCGCTTGCCGATCACCACGCCCGGCCGGGCGGTGTGCAGCGTGACCACGAGCTTGGAGGGCTTGCGCGCGATGTCCACGCCGGCCAGCGCGGCGTGGTGGAGGCGCCGGTGGAGGTAGGTTCGGATGACGTGGTCCTCCTTGAGGAGCGCGGGCAGATCCCGCTCCGCGTACCATCGGGAGCGCCAGTCCGTGACGATGCCGAGCCTGAATCCGTGGGGGTGGGTTTTCTGACCCATGTGCTGCTATCGCTCCTTCGCTTCGACTACCACGGTGATGTGGCTCGTCCGCCGCCGCCGGGGTTTGGCCCTGCCCATCGCGCCGGCCCGCCACCGCCTGAGACTGGGACCCCCGTCGACCCAGACGCGGCTTACCGTCAGTTCGTCGATGTCCACGGATTCGCCTTCCTGGTCGGCCTTTTCACGTGCGTTCGCCACCGCCGACCTGAGCGTCTTGTCCATGGGAACGGCCGCCGCCTTCGTCGAGAACTTCAAGACCGCAATGGCCTCGTTCACCGAACACCCGCGGATCTGGTCGGCGACCAGACGGACCTTCCGCGGGCTCATCCTGATGTCCCTTGCGATCGCGCGCGCTTCCATGCCGGACTCCCTCACCTCCTCGCCCGCTTGTCGGCGAGCTTGCCACCGTGCCCCCGAAAGAGGCGCGTGGGTGCGAACTCGCCGAGCTTGTGACCGACCATGTTCTCGGTGATGTAGACGGGGATGAACTTGTTGCCGTTGTGGACCGCCACGGTGTGCCCCACGAATTCGGGTGAAATCGTGGAGGCGCGGGACCAGGTCCGGATCACGGTCTTCTCGTTTCGCGCGTTCATCAGCTCGACCTTGCGCAGCAGCTTCTCGTCGATGAACGGGCCCTTCCTGACGCTTCGCGGCATGGCTCTATCCGGTCTCCGTGCCCCCCATGGTCAGCGCGTCGCCTTGCCGCGCTTGCGCCCACGGACGATGAACTTGTTGGACAGCTTCTTCTTCCTGCGGGTCTTGGTGCCCTCGGGCTTGCCCCACGGTGTCACCGGGGGACGTCCTCCGGACGCCTTCCCCTCGCCTCCGCCGAGAGGATGGTCGACCGGGTTCCTGGCCACGCCGCGAACCTTGGGCCGCCGTCCCCGCCAGCGGCTGGCCCCCGCCTTGCCGAGGGACTGGAGGCTGTGGTCCACGTTGCCGACCTGGCCCACCGTCGCCAGACAGCGCCGGTGGATCCTGCGCACTTCCGTGGAGGGAAGCCGCAACGTCACATAGTCGCCCTCCTTCGCGACGATCTGCACGCCCGCCCCCGCGGACCGGGCCATCTGCCCGCCCTTGCCCGGCTTCATCTCCACGTTGTGGACGGTGGTGCCGAGCGGGATGCGATCGAGCGGGAGGGCGTTGCCCGGCCGGATGTCCGCTTCCGGACCCGACGAGACCACGTCGCCGACACCCATGCCCCTGACGTACAGAATGTAGCGCTTCTCCCCGTCCGCGTAGTGGACCAGGGCGATGAGCGCCGAGCGGTTGGGGTCGTATTCGATCTCGGCGATCCGTCCCCTGACGCCGTGCTTGTTGCGCTTGAAATCCACCTTGCGGTAGCGGCGCTTGTTGCCGCCGCCCCGCCTCCGCACGGTGATGCGGCCATGGTGGTTCCTGCCTCCGGATCGCTTGAGCGGCTCCGTCAGCGATTTCTCGGGGCCCTTGCGGGTGACCGCGTCCTTCGCGGTCACGGACCGGAACCGGTTCCCGGGGGTCACGGGCCTGAATTTCTTGAGCGCCATCGGTCAACCCATCTCGTACAGTTCGATCTCGTCGCCCTGGACCAGCTGCACCACCGCCTTCTTGTACGACGGCGTGCGGCCCAGTTCCCAGTTCCTCACCATCCGCCCCAGCAGGGCCCGCTTCGCCTTGCCCGGATACCGCATCGTGCGGACGTCCGTCACCTTGACGTCCCACAGCGTCTCCACGGCCCGCGCGATCTCGTGCTTGTTCGCCCGCTTGTTGACGATGAAGGTGTACAGGCTCTCGGCTTCCATCTGCGCGGTCGTCTTCTCGGTCACGACCGGACCGACGATCACGTCGTAGGCTTCACGCATCTTGCAGTCCGTGGACAAAGCCGCGCGAGCACCGAGAGCGGGGAGGCGCCGGGCCGGCAAGGCGCGACGAGGGGCCAATAGCAGCGCTATTGGGCTGAGGAAGCAACGCAGAGCGCAGCCTTGAAGTCATCAAAAGTATACTATACATGACATAATGTAATGTTTTCTTTACGTTGTGGAAAAGTGGGACGAAGCGTCCAGGCCGGGTGCATCGCCGCTCGAATGCCGGGGGGGTTTTGTCCACGGGCTGCTACACCTCCTCCCCGTCCGCCGCCGGCGCGGCCGCCGTGTCGCGCTTCAACGGGCGGCGTCTCGGGCGTTCGTCGGCGGGAGGAGCATCGTCCAGCCCGGCCAGCGCCGCCTCTTCGATGATCGTCGTGCCGGACCACACCACGTCGTAGGGCGACTCGGTGCCGAAGGGGAGAACCCGCACTTCGGGAAGATTGCGGCCCGAGAGGTAGAGGTCCCGGTTCACCCCGTGGGTCAGGAGCAGGATCTTGCCGGGCTGGTCAAGCTTCCCGAGCAGCTTCGTCAGGTCGCGTGTCCTGGGGGTTTCGAATTCGAAGCCCTCGATGACCGCTATCCTTCCGGCCGCCGCCCGGCTGTTGAAAGCCGAGGTGCGCGCCAGGGCGCGGACACGCTTCGGGACGCGCCGGGTCCAGGAGCGGGGCCTGGGGGGGAATGCCCTGCCGCCGCCCCTCCACTGGGCCGCGCGAATGGTCCCCTGCCGCGCCCGTCCCGTACCCTTCTGGCGCCATGGTTTCCGGCTGCCGCCAACGACGGCCGCGCGATTCCTCTTCGAGGCCGTACCCTGGCGCTGGTTGGCCAGGTGGGCCGTGACCGCCTGGTGGAGCGCGCCTTCGTGGATGACACCGTTGAAGAGGGAGCTCGGGAGGGTGACCTCCGATCCGGGGGAACCGTCCGTCCTGAAGTAGGGAGCCTGGTACACGGTCTTGTCCACGGGCCGCTATCTCCGGATCAGGACGTAACTGTTCCTGCTGCCCGGAACCCCTCCCCTGATGAAGAGCAGATTCCGCTCCGAATCGACCCGAACGACTTCCACGTTGCGGATCGTTTTCCGGTTCCCACCCATCCGCCCGGGCAGCTTCTTGCCCTTGATGACCCGGGACGGGTCGGTGCCGGGGCCCATCGAACCCGGGGTGCGGGACATGGGGTGTCCGTGCGACGCCGGCCTGCCGCGGAAGCCGTACCGTTTGACCACGCCCTGGAACCCTCGGCCCTTGGTGACCCCGGTCACCCGCACGCGCTCCCCGGCCTCGAAGAGCCCCACCGTCAATTCCTGGCCGGGCTGGTAGGTGTCGCCCTCCCCGGGCCTGAACTCGCGAAGCAGGCGCGGGGCCGTGTCCAGACCCGCCCGGGCCGCGTGCCCCAGCTCGGCCCTGGCGGAGCGCTTGAGCTTCTGCTCGCCGAAACCGACCTGGACGGCCGCGTACCCGTCGGACCGGGCGCTCTTGACCTGCACGACGGTACAGGGGCCCGCCTCCAGCACGGTCACCGGGATGGCGCGGCCCTCGTCCGTGAAGACGCGGGTCATCCCGATCTTTCGGCCAATCAGTCCGGGCATCGTCAGTCCACCTTGATCTCGACGTCCACGCCGGCGGGCAGATCGAGCTTGGTCAGCGCGTCGATGGTCTGGGGACGGCTCTCGACGATGTCGATGAGGCGCTTGTGGGTCCTGAGCTCGAACTGCTCCCGGCTCTTCTTGTCGATGTGGGGAGAGCGCAGCACGGTCCAGCGCTGGCGGCGGGTCGGAAGGGGGATCGGTCCTCGGATCGTGGCCCCGGTCTTCTGCGCGGTGCGCACGATGTCGGCCGCCGTCTGGTCCACGATCCAGTGGTCGAAGGCCTTCAGGCGGATCCTGATCCGGTTCGTCATCCCCTTCGGTCCCCGCGCTGGGGTGATCGGGCTGGTTGCGCGTGCCATGGTACTCCTACTCGATGATTGCGGTAACGACGCCGGCGCCCACCGTGCGCCCGCCTTCCCGGATCGCGAAGCGAAGCTCCTCGTCCATCGCAATGGGCGT
>CAZTOF010000421.1:0-3669 GCA_964615515.1 uncultured Gemmatimonadaceae bacterium | reverse complement strand
CCCGCCCCCCCCCTCGACCGCCGCGGCTTCCTCTCCCACGCGGCAGCCGCCACGACCGGCGCCGGCCTCCTCGCCGCGTGCGGAGGCGACAGGGGCGAAGACCTCGAGGGCGCCCCCGCCGTCCAGACCGCACAGCGTATCCGGTGGCGCTGCGCCTCGAGCTTCCCGCGCAGCCTCGACACCATCTACGGATCCGCCGAGATGCTCGGCGAGATCACCTCCGCGCTGACCGGCGGCCGCTTCCGGATCCGCGCCTACCCGGCGGGCGAACTCGTGCCCGGCCTGCAGGTCATGGACGCCGTGCAGCAGGGCACCGTTCAGGTCGGGCAGAGCGTAAGCTACTACTACACGGGCAAGAACCAGGCGCTGGCCTTCGACTCCGGGGTCCCCTTCGGCATGACCGCGCGCCAGCAGGACGCGTGGCTGAACGAAGGCGGCGGCCTCGAAGTGGTGCGCGGCGTCTTCGCCGACTTCAACATCGTCACCTTCCTGGGCGGGAACACGGGCGCGCAGATGGGCGGCTGGTTCCGCAAGGAGGTGAACACGCCCGAGGACCTGCGCGGCCTGAAGATGCGGATCCCGGGGCTGGGCGGCGACGTCATGGACCGGATGGGGGTCACCGTCCAGCTGCTGCCCGGGGGCGAGATCTACCCGGCGCTGGAGCGGGGCGCGATCGACGCCACCGAATGGGTGGGCCCCTACGACGACGAGAAGCTCGGGTTCCACCAGGCGGCCGACTACTACTACTACCCGGGCTGGTGGGAGCCGTCGGCGTCGGTCTCCTTCGAGGTCAACCGGGCCGCGTGGGACAACCTGTCCGCCGACTACAAGGCGGTCTTCGAGGTCGCCGCCCAGGCCTCGGCCCGCCGCATGCTCTACACCTACGACGCGAAGAACCCGGCCGCGCTGCAGCGGCTGATCGCGGGCGGCACGCAGCTCCGCCCCTTCTCCGACGAGATCATGGCGCTGGCCCGGACCACCATCAACGAGATCCTCGAGGAGTACGCGGCCGCCGACGCCCAGTACCGCCAGGTGTACGACCACTGGCGCAGCTTCAAGGAGGCGTCGTACCGCTGGTTCGGGACGGCGGAGCTGAGGTATGCGGGGTTCGCGTTTCCGGTGTAGCCGGGTCGGGGATGAAACCGGGGCTCCGAGGCTTGAACACGCCGACCCGAGATTGACAAAATAACGCTCCAGTCGTCATTTTGCCTGTCATTATGACGACTATACCGCGATTCCTCACTCTTCCGCGCGGCAGCTTCTTCCTCTTCGGCCCGCGCGGCACGGGGAAGACCACCTGGTTGCGCTCGGTCCTGCCCGACGCCCTCGTGGTCGATCTCCTGAAGCCGGAGGAGTACCGGCGACTCTCCGCCCGCCCCGAGCGCCTGCGGGAACGCGTCCTCGGCGTCCCGCCGGGCAGCGACGTGGTCATCGACGAGGTTCAGCGCGTCCCCGAACTCCTGAATGTCGTCCACGCCCTCATCGAGTCCGGACGCGGACACCGATTCGTCCTCACCGGCTCCAGCGCCCGCAAGCTTCGGCGGGGCGGAGTGAACCTGCTCGCGGGCCGCGCCGTGATGCGTTCCATGCATCCGTTCATGGCTGGCGAAATGGAGGGCCGGTTCGATCTGGACGCGGCCCTCCGGCTGGGCTCCGTCCCCACCGTGGTGGCCGCGGAGGACCCGGAGTCGGCGCTGGCGGCCTACGCCGCACTCTACGTCGAACAGGAGGTCCGGGCCGAAGGCCTGGCGCGTGATGTCGGCAGCTTTTCCCGGTTCCTGGAGGCGGCCGCCTTTTCGCAGGCGGCGACGCTCAACGTCAGCGACTTGGCACGCGAATGCGAGACGAGCAGAAGCACCGTGGCGGGATACCTGGAACTCCTCGAGGACCTGCTTCTGTCCTTCCGCCTACCCGTCTTCACCCGGCGGGCCAAACGCCGCCTCGTGGCACACCCCAGGTTCTTCTATTTCGACTGCGGCGTCTTCCGGAGTCTTCGTCCAGCGGGCCCTTTCGACCGGCCTTCCGAGATCGACGGGGCCGCCCTGGAGGGTCTGGTGGGCCAGCACCTGCGCGCGTGGCTCAGGTACAAGGAGAGCAATGCCAGGCTCCACTACTGGCGCACGCGTGGAGGAGCGGAGGTGGACTTCGTGGTCTACGGAACGCCGGGGCTGTGGGCCATCGACGTCATGAACGCCGACCGTGTGCGGCCTGCCGACCTCCGTGGGCTCACCTCGTTCGGGGAGGAGTACGCCGAAGCGCGCCGGATCCTCCTGTACCGTGGTGAACACCGGCTGGTGCGCAAGGGAATCCTGTGTCTGCCCGTCGGACGTTTTCTCACCGGACTCAACCCCGAACGAGGGCTTGAGGATGCGGTGGGGTAGGGGTGGGCAAGTCGGCAGCGGCCCCGTTTGACCTTCCCGGCTTCGTCGGTCCGGCTTCCGGCGGCAGTCCGGACCCCCGGCTCAGCACACGATCTGAAACGCCCGCGAGAGCCGGGGGCCGAACCGGTAGATCGCGAAGTCGTTGTCGAAGGTCGCCGCGAGGAGAACACCCAGCCGCTCCATGACGGCGAAACTGGTTCGGTCCGCGAGCGAGAAGCCCTGGTGGGGGAACGCCCGCCCGATGGCCGAGGCGGCGTGCAGATCCGCCGAACCCACGCACTCGATCCACGCGATCCCGCTGCGGACTCCGTCCCAGAACGTCTCGGCCGCGGCCCGGTGAATGCGATGGTGAAGGAGGGTCCAGCTCTCGATCAGCACGTGATCGGTCGTGACCAGCCGGTCTCCCGCGCCCAGGATCTCCTGCGCCCGGGTGTTGCTCCGGTCCGCGGTGTCGGCGGCCGCATACCACACGGAGGTGTCGACGAAGAGGGTCACTACTGCCCACCCCGGAGCGCGCCTGCGATCATGGCATCCTTGCGCCGGGCGATGTCGGAGCCCCGCGAGCTGCCCAGGTTGAATACCGCGCCCGGATCCACCGCGGGTCTCCCCCCGCCCAGGTCTTCCGCCACGAGCCGCCGCACGTACTCGGCGTATCGGCAAACCCTGCGGGGCTGCCAGAGACCCTCAGGGCACCAGCCCCGTCACCAGCCACGGCCACTGGATGATCGCCAGCAGCCCGATCAGCTGGATGACGATGAACGGGATCACCGCCCGGTACAGGTCCGTCGTCTTCACCTCCGCTGGCGCCACCCCGCGCAGGTAGAAGAGCGCGAACCCGAACGGCGGCGTCAGGAACGAGGTCTGCAGGTTCATCCCGATCATCACGCCGAACCACACCAGGTCGATGCCCAGCAGCGCGGCCGCGGGAGCCAGGAGCGGTATGATGATGAAGGCGATCTCGAAGAAGTCCAGGAAGAAGCCGAGGATGAAGATCGCCAGGTTGGCGACCAGCAGCAGGCCGATCTTGCCGCCCGGCAGGTTGGTCAGCAGGTCCTCGATCCAGATGTCGCCGTAGAGGCCGCGGAAGACCAGCGCGAATGCGGTCGACCCGATGAGCAGGAACATGACCATCGTGGTCAGCTTGGTGGTTCCCACGCACGCGTCGCGCAGCACCGCCATGGACATGCGTCCGCGCGTGCCGGCCAGCAGGATCGCGCCCACTACGACCACCGCAAGCGCCAGACCACCGTGATGCCGGCCGAACAGCGTGCCGATCGTGGTCAGCAGG
>CAZTOF010000420.1:0-2134 GCA_964615515.1 uncultured Gemmatimonadaceae bacterium | reverse complement strand
GGGTTGAGCGGAGCCCGTCGGATGCGCTCCCGTGCGGTCCTGTGCGCCGCCCTGGGTCTCGCTGCAGCCTCCGGCGCGAGCGGGGGGGCGGGTGCGCCTCCGGCAGACCCCGCCATGGCACATTCAGCGTTGCTCGCCGGGCGCGGGTCGCCCCCCCAGTCCCCGGACACGCTGTTCGTGCCGCTGCTGCGCGACTTCATGGAAGGGCAGGGTATCAGCGCCGCCACGCTAGCCATCGCGAAGGATGGCCGCGTGGTCTACGAACTGACCCTCGGCTGGAAGGACAGGGAGCGCACGATCACTCTCCCGGGCAACGTGATGATGAGAATCGCGAGTCTGACGAAGCCGATCACGGCGGCGGCGATTCGGAAACTCGCCGAGGGCCGGCAGCTCGATCTGGACGATCGAGTCTTCGACGTGGCCGGGAACGGAGAGGGATTGCTCAGGATCCGGCCGTTCCCCGAGCTGGGGGATCCTCGCCTCGCCGATGTCACTGTGCGCCACCTGCTGGGGCACCGTGGTGGCTGGGACCGGGACATCGACCGCGATTTCGCGCTGGAGCACGAGATCGTGATCGCGGAGGCGCTATCCGTTCCGAGTCCGCCGGGTCCGGTGAACACGCTGCGCTTCGTGCTGGGTCGGCCACTCCAATTCGACCCGGGCAGCCGCGAGGCCTATTCGAATATCGGGTATCTCGTGCTTGGCCTCGTCATCGAAGAGGTCTCCGGCCAGGACTACATGACCTACGTCCACGAGCATATCCTGGCGCCGCTCGGAGTGCCGGCCAGCGACGTCATCCAGGGTCGTACGTTTCCCGCGGATCGCGACCCCCGGGAGCCGTGGTACGATCCGGCCGGACGCTTGACCCGGAACGCGTTCGATCCCTCGGGTCCACAGGTGCCGGCGCCCGACGGAGGGTGGGATCACGAGTCGTCGCTGACGTACGCCGGGCTGGTGGCATCACCGCGCGCGATCCTTCGGTTCATTGCCGCGTATGACATGTTCGGGGACCAGATCGGGGCCCGCCGCCGGGGACGCGAGGGGGACGCCTGGTGGCGCTATCACACAGGACGTCTCCAAGGGGTCGAAGCCGTGGCGTTCCAGCGAGGAACCGGTTTCGACTTCGTCGTCTTGCTGAACCGGGCCATCTACGTCGAAGCGAGCTATTCCCACCAGATCGGGATCATGATCGATGTCATCCTCAGGACCCGCGACATCCGGTGGTCGGCCGGTTCCTGAGGTGAACGGACCCACGCTCTTCCACCCGCCGCGCGAGTGGTCGGACCGTCCGGCCGTGCTGGCGGACGCCGGCGCGCACACCTACGCGGACTTGGACGCCCGGTCGCGGTTGCGGGCGCGGCAACTCCTGGCGGAAGCAGCGGCTCGCGACCTCGAGGGGGTCCGCGTGGGGTTCCTCATGCGGCCGGGGTTCGAGTACGTCGTCACGCAGTGGGCCATCTGGCGCGCCGGCGGGATCGCCGTCCCCCTCTGTCCGGACCATCCGGATCGCGAACTCGAGTACGTGATCGACGACGCCGACTGCTCGGCTCTCGTCGGAGCGGGAGAAACCGGGCGTCGCATCGAAGGCGCCTCGCGGGAGCGCGGCATCCCGTTTCACGACGTCGCCCGCGCGAACGGGGACGCCGTCGCCCCCGACTCGGGCCCACTACCGCGGATCACCGAGGATCGGCCGGCGATGATCCTCTACACGAGCGGAACGACGGGGCGTCCCAAGGGGGTCGTAACCACGCACGGCCAGATCCGGGCGCACATCCGGTCGCTCCTCGACGCGTGGAAGTGGGAGCGCGACGACCGCATCCTGCACGTCCTCCCCCTCCACCACACGCACGGGATCGTCAACGCGCTCTGCTGTCCACTCGCTGCGGGGGCAGCGGTCGAGTTCGGCGGATCGTTCGAGTCCACGGCGGTCTGGGAGCGGCTCGCGTCAGGCGACATCAGCGTGTTCATGGCGGTTCCGACGATCTATGCGAAGCTCCTCAGCGCCTGGGACGCGGCGGACGGCGCCGCCCGCCACCGGTGGTCGCGCGGAGCACACGCGTTGCGGCTGATGGTGTCGGGGTCGGCCGCGCTGCCCGTGCCGGTGTTCGAGCGCTGGGAGGAGATCACGGGCCAG
>CAZTOF010000419.1:0-2786 GCA_964615515.1 uncultured Gemmatimonadaceae bacterium | reverse complement strand
CTGCTCACCCACCGCGAGGTATGCACCCTCTTCCACGAGTTCGGCCACCTCCTTCACCACACCGCCTCCCGGGTCGAGATCCCCGCGCGGGGTGGAGTGAACGTCGCGTGGGACTGGATCGAGGTCCCCTCGCAGATCATGGAGAACTGGTGCTGGGAGCGGGAGGCCCTCGACCTCTTCGCCCGCCACCACGAGACCGGCGAGCCGCTCCCGGACGCCATGCTGGACCGCCTCCTCGCCGCGCGGCGCTTCATGGGCGGCTGGCTGCAGATGCGGCAGCTCGCCTTCGCCAGCCTGGACCTGGAACTGCACCGCACTTGGCGCGGCGACATCCCCGTCATGGACTACGCGGCGGCCGAACTCCGCCCCTTCGTCCCCTCCGACCGCTTCGTCGAGCGGCACGTACTGCCCACCTTCGCCCACCTCTTCGCGGGCGGCTACGCGTCGGCCTACTACTCGTACATCTGGTCCGAGACGCTGGAGGCGGATGCCTTCTCGCGCTTCGCGGCCGAAGGGGTGTTGAACCCGGCGGTCGGCCATGTCTTCCGCGATCTCGTGCTCGCCGAGGGAGACCGGCGCGATCCGGAGGGGCTTTTCCGGGACTTCATGGGCCGCGATCCGAATCCGGAGGCGCTCATACGGCGCAACCTGGGGTGACGGGGCTCGAGGAAGTCGCGTGGGTAACCCCGCGCGAATGTCGTGGGGGTCTTGTCCCCGGTTTCCTTGCCGGGCGGCGAAGTTGCCCTTGACGCAACAGGTGTGCCGGTGTCATGTTTGCGTCAGGTGGTTCCGTTGGGCCCCTAGGTCAAGGTGACAGCAAAAGGAATGGATGATGAGGAGAATCCTTGTTTGTGTCTTGGTTCTCGGCTGTGGCGAGACTCCCCCAAGCGAAGCCATGCGCTTCCGGGACGACTTCGATTCCCTGGCCAGCGCCTGGGAGACTTCCGATGGGGTAAGCGTTGAAGACGGGAAGCTCGTCATGCGCGCCGGGGTGGGTGCCGCCCCCGAGGCGACGTACACGCTCCCCAGTGCCTTCGGCCCGGGTTGGGATTTCACGGTGAACTCGGCTGCGGACTTGGGCAGGCCCTGCTCGGCGGTGGAAATCTCCACGGGACACGATCGGCGGCACACGTGGGCCTTCGAACTGGAGCCCGACACGGCTCGCGGCCAATGGAGCCTTCAGGTTGGGGACGGGGACGGCTGGGAGACCATCGGGATTGGAGGCGACGTCCCGAATCCCGTCACTGCCAGGCTGACGGTCGATGGGGGGGACGTGGACTTCTGGCTCAATAGCGAGCAGGTCGTCGACACCATGATCGAGGGCGCGGCTCCCAATGCCCTCAGTATCAACCTGGAAGTGTCCAGGTGCAGGATCGTCGGCGGTGTGGGCGAATTCGACTGGGTGGAGATAAGGGAACTGGATCGCTGAAGGGTTGCCCCGCCCCGGGGCGGCCTTCGACGGTTTGCTCCCGGGAGTCCGTGTGACCCTGGCAGGCCGTAGGGCACGGAACCCTCCCGTTCGACCGCGGATGCATCGGGCCGGGCCGTTTCGCTCACCCGTTCACTACCAGCCCCGCCAGCCGCCCTAGGCTGTACTCCAGGTCGGGGCGGGCGTCCAGGACCTCGCGCATCGGGTCCTCATGCCGCGCCAGGCGGCCCGGCACCGTTCTGATCGTGTGGTCGGAGATCGCCAGCTCCGGGCCCACCTCCGCCCAGTGCAGCGGTGCCGAGACGGGGGCGCCGGGCAACGGGCGTACGCAGTAGGGCGCCACGATCAGGCGGCCGTACCCGTTCTGGAGGTAGTCCACGTACACCTTGCCTTCGCGCCCGGACGGCAGCCGGGCGACGGTCGCGATTCCGGCCAGCTCGCGCACGGCCATCAGCGCCAGCAGGTGCCCGAGGTTGCGGGACTGCTCGTAGGTGACCCGTCCCCCCAGGGGGACCAGAACATGCAGGCCCGTCGAGCCGCTGGTCTTCACGAAGGAGGGCAGCCCGATCTCTTCGCACAGTTCCCTGAGAAAGAGCGCGATCCGGATCACGTCGGCAAAGGGGGCGTCCTTGGGGTCGAGGTCGAGGACGCAGAAGTCGGGCCGGGAAATGTTCGCCACCCGGCTCTGCCAGATGTGAAGCGGAATGCCGGCGCTGTTGGCGACGTAGAGGAGCGAATCGAGGTCGTCGGCGACGAAGTAGTCCGGATCGCGCTCCGATCCCTCGCTGTGGAGACGTACCCGCCGGATCCACGACGGCGCGAAGTCCGGGGCGTTCTTCTGAAAGAAGGACTTGCCGTGGATCCCGTCCGGAAAGCGGGTCAGCACGACCGGCCGGTCGGCGAGGTAGGGCAGGATCCAGGGGGCGACGGCCCGGTAGTAGTCGACCAGGTCTCCCTTGACGTAGCCGTCCTCGGGCCAGAAGGGCTTGTACAGGTTGGTGAAGTGGACGACCCGCTCCGGTGCGGTCTTCACGGGGGCCACCGGCTCGCCCGGCCGCCGGCCGGCATCCACCGGAAGGCAGTCCTCCGGCGGCTTGTCCTCGCGCAGCCGCAGAAAGGAGGGATGCCGCAGCACGCCCGCCTCGGTGATCTCCTTGTATCGCACCTCCGCGACCAGTTCCGGCGCTACCCAGCGATGCCGTCCGCCGCCGGCGGCCTCCGCACCCGGCGGGGACTCGGCGGCCGGGAGGCTTCGCAGCCGATGTCCCAGCTCTTCGAGCAGGCTGGAGGAGAACCCCGTCCCGACCCGCCCGGCGTAGACGAATCCGTCCTCCTCCCGGAATGCCAGGTGCAGCGC
>CAZTOF010000418.1:0-2705 GCA_964615515.1 uncultured Gemmatimonadaceae bacterium | reverse complement strand
ATGTGGTCTTCTGGTAGGTACTTGGCGCCCTGACCTTCATCGAGCGGCCACACGGTCGCGCGCCTGATCCACGCGCGCAACTCCTCCTCTGAGAGCCGTTATCCGCTCGCTCAGCTCGTCGAGGAACTCGGGCAGCGTCATGGCGAACGCACTCGCGAACCTGGCCGCCGCCTCGACGGTGAGGCGCGCGTTCTCCTTTTCCAACCGCCGGACGTGCCTCTCCGACAGCCCCGGGATATCGGTTTGCTTCAGGTGCCGGTCGTTTCTCATGTCAAGGAGGGCCAGCGACACCTTCTCCATCTCGTACCGGCGGATTTCCACGTCGGACAGATAAATGGGATCTACGGCCTGCAGCATCTGAGACGGACCCATGTGCACGTCGTGGTCGGGCCAGTACAGGTAGGAACCGGCTGAGTCGATCTCGAACCGGCCGACCACTGCCGGCTCGAACCGCCTTATCCGGGGTAGCCTTCTGATCGGGAACTCCCTTTCGCTCATGTCCCCAAGGACCACCACGAGAGCATCTCCAAGGACAAATGCGTCCAGGATGCCCTCCCAAGCGGCCGGTCGTTTGAGCGCGATGACCAGACGCTTGACAACCTGGGGGTCCCGACACACTCGCAGCCGCTGATCCGGCTTGTGAAGTCGAAGTGCCGAAGCCAGGCGGAGTGCCGCCTGCTCCGGCACGTCCAGGAGCACCAGATAGCGCGTCTCCGTATCCACCCAGTCCGGCAGCGCGAGCCGGTCCGGTCCAATCAGCTCGCTTGCTCGGGCCACGACCAGCGTCTGCGACGGTCCAGTGCGGGCGGTGGCAGCCAGTTGTCTAGCCAGAGAGCGGAAATCCGCATCGGGCAGGCAATCTTCCACCGTGCCGCCGAAGAAGATGTGGCTGAATGGTCGACCGTCACTCATCCGCCCGACTCCGCTCCCACTCCCCCAATAGCTCCGCGCGGTGGGCGGCGGCCAGCTCCAGAATTGCACTCACCGTTCTCGTGGAAACGTGCTTCACCTCGAATTTCACCTCGTGTACCGGGGGCTCTCGAAGGAAGAACCCTCGGGCTACCAGCGCGCCTGACTGCCCAACCATCCTTCGCAGGGACAACGTGCTGGTTGCGGTTCTTCGTCATTGTGTTCTGCTTCCTTCAGCTGTGACCGGACACACAGATATGGTAACCCATCCATGATGTCCGGTCAAGGTCATGGACGGGGGCAGCCCATCACCACCTGTCTCGAAGGCTGCGACGTCCGGTCGAGCGCTATCTACCTGCGACTTGGACCGTAGCCGTAGAGTCCGACTTCCTCTTCGTCGTTGGCATCACGCAGGAGGATGGCGAATCGGTCGGCATCCATGGCCAGCACACTCGCCCTGGCTGGAAGATCGAGCCATCCCCGCGGTTGTCCGTCGGTGCCGACGACGAGCCAGCGTCTTGTTTCTTCGCCCGGGCGGGTGGCCAACCCGATCCAGACCATCTCGCCGGGTCCCAGAAGCGCCGAGTGAAAGGCCGGGTGGGTCTCCCGGTAGGGAGCCTTCTCGATGAACTGCCGGTACCAGTCCGGTGCGTCCGGCCCCAGGCGGGCGAGCCGTTCCGCTCTTGACGCTTCGATCTCTTCGGTCGTAACCGTCCACCCGCCGCCAATGCCACGGATCCGTCGCGTAAGACGACCGTCGGCCCCGTAGACGGATATGCTCAACTCGTCCGTGTCCCCGATCAGCGCCCGGTCCCCGAAGCCGTCGGCGACGATATCGCGTCCAAACGCGGGTTCGCTACGAGTGGCCCCTCCTCCTGGAATACCGCCGTAGCTCCATTCCTTGGCTGGAAGAACTCCCAACGTGTCCGGCTCGGCCCCAAGGTTCGTGAACGAGAGCAGGGGCGTCGTATCCCTCTTCATGCCCTCGGGAAGAAAGAACCGCTGCTCCCCCAGGATCGCGAGGACGTGACCGGCGGTGTCCGTCGCGAGAGGTTTCAGACTCACGATGGCACTCTGCGGGTCGAGTCGCGACGACGTGAGGAACCGCCCGGTCTCCGAGAACTCGCTGAGACGGGCCAGCCGCGAGTCGTAGACCAGGAACCCGGTTTCCGTGGCGAGGAGCGTGGTGATCTCGCTGAACTCCCCGGGGCCTTCGCCCTGTCCGCCCACGCGAGTTGCAAGGGAACCGTCGGCGGAGAAGATCAACACTTCGCTCTCGCCCGTGTTGGCCACGGCCAGGCCACCGCTGCCGAGGAGGAGGGCGTCCCCAACCCGGAACAACTCGATCCCGAGTTCCCGCGTGGAGAAAACAGGATCCGCCTCCAACTCGGGTGCCGTCAATTCCGCCACCCGGCCCAGGAAGATGTTTGTGATCCCGGCCGAGTCGGAGACCCGAACCACGCTGCGGGCCTGAACTTCCCTCTCGGACCGGGCATCGTTGCACGCGGCAACGGCGTTACAGAGGAATCCGACCGAGAGGAGGATTCGGCAACTGCTCATGGTGACCCGTGGTCGGTCGCAACCGGGTCGGCCCAACCCTTCGTGCCTTGGTCGTGGTAGTGAGGGTAGTCCAATCCGCGCTCCTCGATCCGTTGATTCTCAACTGTTGGACGCCGTCCACCTGGGTACCGTTGCTTCCGGCCGGAGCAGATCCTGACTGTCCGGAGACCGCGAGTTGCCGCCGGCACACCCGTGGTGAAGCGCCGGACGTTAGGTTGATGAGAGATTCCGTCGAG
>CAZTOF010000417.1:0-3584 GCA_964615515.1 uncultured Gemmatimonadaceae bacterium | reverse complement strand
CCCCGCCCCCGGATCCACCTCACCGAGAAGGCCCGCCCGGTCTCCACGTCGTCCCTGGTGATCGCGCGGCTTGTCTCCAGCGGCAACCTGACGCAGCCTCCGGAGAGGAACCGACCCCGCCGGGCATGCCCCGCGTGCGCGGCCAGGAAATCACCCCTGGGTATCAGGTCCCCGTCCGAGAACACCAGGTAGTCCGCCCCGGCCGCCACGATCGCCTTGTTGAGAATTCGCGTTTTGCGGAAACCGTCGTCCCGCTGCCGGATGTGGCGGATCGGCACGCCTTCGTCCGCGTAGCGGGTAAGCAGCCGCGCGGTCTCCTCCGTCGACCCGTCGTCGGCGATCAGCAGCTCGAAGTCGCGGTGAGTCTGGGCGAGGTATCCCCACAGGACCTTCTCGAGCCACTCGGGAGACTGGTAGGTGGCGACGATGACCGAAAGGCGCACGGTCAGCCGGCTCCGCTGCGCCGCCCGTGCACGACCTCGCGGTAGACGTCGAGGTTCCCCTCCACCATGGCGCCGATGGAGAACAGCGTCTCGATGCGCTCCCGGGCCCGCCTTCCCATGGCGCGGGCGGCCTCGGGGTCGCCCACGATCCTCGCCACCGCCGTGGCGAGGGCTCCCGCGTCGCCCGGCGGAAACAGGAGGCCTGTCCTCCCGTCTTCGATGATCTCGGGAATGCCTCCGACACGGGCGCCCACAACGGGAATCCCCGCCGCCCCCGCTTGCAGCACCGCCACGCCCAGGGCTTCGCGAAACGACGGATGCACACAGAAGTCGAAGCTCCCGAGCCACTGGTGCAGGTCGTCCCGGAAACCGGCGAAGCGGATCTGCCCGTCCACGCCGGCCGCCTCGGCGAGCGCCACCACGTTCCGCTCGAGCCGGCCCCGGCCAAAGAGCACGACGTTGAGTGCGAGACCCCTGCTCTTGAGGATCGCCAGCGCGTCGATCAGCACCCAGTGACCCTTGATGGAGATCAGTTGTGCCACCATGGCCCCCGCCGGGACCCCGGCTTCGAGGTCGAACTCCCGGTCGCGTTCGGTGGCGCTGCGCGGTTCCTGCCAGTCCGACGCGTCCACGGCCGAAGGCACCAGCGAGATCTGCCCGGCGGGGACACCCTGGTCGACGAGAACCCTGCGCACGGCGGCGGAGACCGCGACGACCCGCCGGTAGAGCCCGTACTTCGCGCCCACGATCCACCCGGGCTCCCGGCTCTCCACGCGACGGGTCAGGATCATCGGTGCCCGGGCCATGTACGCCGCAACCGCCCCGAAGGTATCCGCGCCCCGTCGCGAATGCAGATGGACGAGCTCGACATCGGGTCGGCTGAAACGCCAGGCCAACCGTGGGAGCGCCAGCAGGTCGCCTTCTCCCCGGTACCGGAATTCCTCTACGCGCAACCAGCGTTTCCGCGCCGCGACCGCCACCTCGGACCCGTTCGGCACCATGACCACCGATTGCACCCCCCGCTCCTGTAGTCCCTGGGCCAGATACAGGACCTGAAGCGCACCGCCGTAGACGTGCCGGCTGGTCTCGAGGTGAATGACGCTCACGCGACCCGTGCCTCCACCGCGGCGAGGACCTGCGCGACGGCGATGTCGTCCATGCAGTCGATACGGCCACCACAGACCAGTTTGCCCCGGCACGGAGAGCACGGCCGCCCCGAATGCAGAATCGCGGCCCCCGGGCCGGGCGGAATCGTGTACGGCGTGTGGGAACCGAAGATCACCACGGCGGGCCGGCCGTAGGCGTGCGCCATGTGGCTGAGACCCGTGTCGACGCCGACCAGAACCGTGCAGCGGGAGACGACCGCCGACGCCTCGCCCAGGGTCGTCGCCCCCACCAGGTCCACCAGTGGCGCGCTCGCCGCCGGCAGTTCGCCCACGCGACCCAGAACCCGGTCCGCGGCGATGCGGTCGGCGGGTCCGCCGAGCAGCACCACGCCCAGTCCGGTGCGCTCGCGGATCTGCTGAATCAGCTCGGCCCAGCGGTCTTCGAACCAGTGCTTGTGGAAGCGGGTCGTGAAGGGACACGCGGCCACGAACCCCGCCCCCAGCTCTTCCTCGTTCACAACCCTGTCGGCCATTGCCAGCTCCTCCGCACCCCTCGGGATCTCCATCGCGAACGATCCGGTGTCGAGCCCCAGCGCCTCCGCCAGATGGATGTTGTCGGACGCGATCAGGCGCGGGTCGCCGCCGTGTTCCACCACCCGGGTCATCAGCAGGCGCGACCCCTCGCGCGACCCCAGCCCGATCCGGACCGGCGCCCCCGACAGAAAGGTCAGCAGGCCGCTGCGCAGCAACCCCTGTGCGTCGATCGCCACATCGAAGCGCCGGTCGCGCAGTCCGCCGAAGAAGTCCGTCGCCGCACCACAGAGCGCACTCCAGCGACCGCTCCGCGCCATCTGTTTCCACGCCGCGCGTTCCCAGACGATCACCTCGTCCAGGTGCGGGTTGTGGCGGATCACATCGGCGGTGCGCTCCTCGGCGGCCCACGCGATGTGCGCGTCCGGATACCGGCGGCGCAGCGCCCCCGCCAGCGGCGACGCGAAGACCAGGTCCCCCCGCGCCGACAGGCGCACGACCAGGATCTTCCGGGCATCGGGGGGAATCAGGGGCAGTCCGCGGACAAGCCCGCGCGGCCCGGCGGCGGCCCGAGTCTTCCGGTCGTTGCGAGAAAACATGACTTGAAGGTTATGATTGGCTGTTCCCCTCACAACTCCCGCATCCGCGCCCGGGACCAGCCCCACCGGACCCCCACCCATGACCGGACTCTTCCGAGACCTGGCCCTCGCCCTGGGCCTCCTGGTCTACACGGCCGGGAAGCGCCTGCGTTCGGGAAGCTGGCGCACCGGCGCGCGCGACCGCGGCGGCAGGGTGGGCGAAGTGAAGCGGCGGGGCCCCGGGCCCAGAATCCTGGTCCACGGGGTCAGTGTCGGCGAGACCCACGCGCTGGAGCCCTTCGTCGAAGCGCTCGCCGCCTCCCGGCTCGCGCCCGACGTGTTGGTGAGCGCAAGCACGGCGACGGGGTTCGAGCGGGCGCGCCGGATCCACGCGGGCCGCCGCGAGGTGGTGCGCTTTCCGCTGGATTTCACCTGGATGGCGGCCCGCTTCCTGGACGGCGTCCGCCCGGAGCTGGTGGTGCTGGGCGAACTCGAGCTGTGGCCGTCGTTCCTGGAAGCGTGCGCGCGGCGCGGGATTCCGGTGTGCGTGGTGAACGGGCGGCTCTCCGGGCGCAGCTACCGCGGGTATCGCCGGTGGAGGCCGTTTGCGAGGCGGATGTTCCGGCGCCTTGCCTGGGTGAGCGCGCAGACCGCCGTGTACCGGGACCGGTTCGTGGCGCTGGGGGTGCCCGCCGACCGGGTGGAGGTGGGCGGCAGCCTCAAGTGGGATGCGGCGCTCAAGGTGCCGGATGCGGCGGAGGCGGCGGCGCTCGCCAAGGCGTTGGGGATCGACCGCCGCAGGCCGCTGATCGTGGCGGGTTCGACGGGGCCGGGCGAGGAGGAGGTGCTGCTCGGCGGGCTGGCCGGCGGGTGCCAGCTGCTGCTCGCGCCGCGCAGGCCGGAGCGGTGGGACGAGGTGGCGGGGC
>CAZTOF010000416.1:0-2924 GCA_964615515.1 uncultured Gemmatimonadaceae bacterium | reverse complement strand
GCACGTTGGACGCGATCAGCAGGTCGTAGCCGTGCGCGTCGAAGCCCTGCGCGATCGGTTCCTTCTCGATGTCGAGCGGACGGTACTCGATGCACCCCCCGCCGTCGCCGAACCGCGCCTCCGCCTCGGCGAAGAAACCCGCGGAGATGTCGGTGTACATGTAGTCGAACCGCCCCTCCGGAAGCAACGGCAGAACGGATGCGGTCGCCGATCCCGTGCCCGCCCCGACCTCGATCACCCGGAGCCGCCGGCCTTCGGGCAGGGAGTCCACGAGGGCCCGGACCGCCACCTCGAGCATCCGGTTCGCGGCTCGCGCCACCGGCGCCTTCAGGTACAGGTCGGCCGCGGTCGGCTCCCCGCTGCTGAAGAGGAGGGTCAGCGGATCCTCCCGGCCCCGAAGCACCTCGCCCAGGGCCCCGCCCGAGCGGCGGAACAGCCCGATCTCGGTCAGGCCGTCGGGATACCTCCCGGCCATCACGGCGGCGTGGCCCTCCGGATCGGGGGGCATTCCTTCCGGCCACGCCTCGCCGGACCCCACCACCACCTCGAAGCCGCCGTCCTCCCGCTCCTTCAGCACCCCCGACCTGCCGAGCATTTCGAGCATCCGGCGAAAGAGGCGCCCGTGCTCCGCCAGGACGCCGAACTCCTCGCGGAGACGTTCGGGCTCCACGACCGCACCCGCCGTCCGGCGCCAGCCGAGCCGGTCCAGGGTCGCGAGCGCGTACGAGTGCGACCAGCGTTCGAGGTCCTCCAGGAGGGCGTTGCGGCCGCCGGGATCGACGCCCGCCTCCACCAGGTACTCCGGGAACGACTTGGCGCCGGCCTTGACGGTGGCGGGGCCCGGGAAGAAGTCCGCGGGCGGCATTCCCTGCGCCAGGGCCCGCTCGCGCCACACGACCTCGTACAGCAGGTCGTCCACCCCGGTTGCCGCCGACAGCAGCGCGGCGCGCGTGGCCCGCTTCACCGTGTACCCGCCGAGTCCGCCGAGCGGCGCCCCGTCGGGTCCGTAGATGCGAACCTCGCCGGTCAACACCTCCGGGGGCTCGTCCCCGTCCGCTTCGGCCGCGCGCGACGCCTCGCTCATGCGCACATGGCAGAACACCCGGTCCGGCAGCCGTCCCCGCGCCAGCCACAGCCGTTCCCAGCCGAAGGGGAGGTACGTTGTCGAACCGTGGGGTCCGGCCAGGTCGCGCGCGGCCCCCACCACCTGGAAGCACCCGTCCAGCACGAGCGGATGGACCTCCAGGCCGCTCGCGCCGAGATCCGCCGGAAGGGAGATTTCGCCCAGGGCTTCGCCGGGGCGTGACCACATCCCGCCCAGGGTGCGGAAGCACGGACCGAGATCGACTCCCGTCCCCGCGCGGGCGCGGTAGTAATCCGCCGCGTCCATCGGCGACATGCCGGCCCGCAGGCCCTCCAGGTCGGCCCGCCCGCCCGCTTCCGGCGGAACCGCATCCGGCGACAGCCTGCCCTCCACGTGCAGCGTCCATCCGTCCTCGCTCCCCCGGCTGAAGATCCGGAAGCGCCGCGACGGGGTCTCTTCGGCCGCATCGAGCAGGAGCTGAACCCTCCGGCCGGCCTCGTCCGTCCCGTCGTCCGAACGGTCCTCCCCGAAGACCAGCGCGTTGTGCAGCTGCATGTCCTCGACGACCACGGAGTCGTTCCCGTCGGCGAGGGATGCCGACGCGGCCATCGCGCCGTACAGCGCCCCCGGGGCGATGACCCGGCCGAAGACCTTGTGGTCCTCCAGCCACTCGGGGTCTGTGGGGAAGACCTCCGTCTCGTAGCTGGCCGCGCCGTTCGCGGATTCGTGCCGGACGCCCAGCAGCGGGTGACCGGAGGCCCGGTGCCGCGCCTTCGGGGCCTGGAGCCAGTGGCGGGTGCGCTGGAACGGGTACCCGGGCAGCGAGATCCGCCGCGGCGACTCCCCGGCGAAGAGCCCTTCGAAGCGGACCGGCAGCCCGGCCCGGTACGCCCGCGCCACCGCCTCGACGAAGCCGCCGCCGGTTTCGGGGGCCGGATCGTCGTCGCCCGGCGGCAACAGGCTCGTCAGCACTGCGGGTGGGGACGCGTCTCCCGATTCCGGCCAGGCCGAAAGCGCCATCGGGGCCAGCACCGAGCGCGGGCCGAGCTCGACGACCAGGTCCACCCCGAGGTCCGCCAGCGTCCGGGCGCCACTGGCGAATGCCACCGCGCGGCGCGCGTGCCGCCGCCAGTAGGACCCGTCCAGGATTCCGTCGGGACTCACCGCCCGGCCGGTGAGGTTGCTCACCATCGTCAGCGACGGCGGCGCGACTTCCACACCGTCCAGCGACCCTTCCAGCTCATCGAGAATCGGGTCCACCAGGGCGCTGTGGAACGCCTTCGCCGTATTCAGCCGCCGCACGCGCACCCCCTCCGACTCGAACCGCCCGGAGATCGCTTCCACGTCATCCACGGGGCCGCTGACCACCTGGTGGGTGCCGTTGTCGCCCGAGATGCTCACCCCGACGGAGGACGACACCGCGTTGTGCGCCCCGACCGCCTCCTGCACCCGGGCGGCCGGCGCGAAGATCGCCGCCATGGCGCCCTCTTCCATCTCCGACATCAGCGCGCCCCTGGCGCAGGCGAAGCGCATCCCGTCCTCCAGGCCGAAGACACCGGCCGCCTGGGCCGCGGCCAGCTCCCCGACGCTGTGCCCCAGCACGACGTCGGGACGGATTCCCACACTCGCCCAGAGCGCGGTAAGCGCACATCCCAGCGCGTAGAGCGCCGGCTGCTCCCAGGCCGTGTCGCCGAGCCTCTCCGGCTCCCCGCGCCAACCGAACATCACCTCAAGCAGGGAAGCCCCCCGTTCCTCCCTGAACACCGCCTCGCAGCGATCCAGGACCGCCCGCACCACAGGCTCGGTCTCGTAGAGCGCCCTTCCCATGCCGGCCCACTGG
>CAZTOF010000415.1:0-16530 GCA_964615515.1 uncultured Gemmatimonadaceae bacterium | reverse complement strand
GTTCCGCCAGGACCGACGCTCCCGACGTGGGCTGCCCCTCGTTGAGGACGACGAGATATCGCATCGTTTCCTCATCCAGCCTGAGCAGTCGCTCGAACTCGGGCAGCGCGACGGGGTCGGCGGTGACGTGGACGATCACATAGTACCCGGTCTGCGACTTTTCTATGGGATAAGCCAGCCGGCGAACGCCCCAGTGGTCGACCGCCGCGATCTCGCCGCCGAGCACGGCGTGAAAGGCGTCGAGTTTCCCGTCCACCGCTTCCTGTTCCAGGGTGGGATCCAGGATGTAGACGACTTCGTATTCTCTCATGGCTGCGGGCACTCCCTCGGACCGTGGCTGATGACGGGCTCCGCTTCCCGGGCGGAGCGGGTATTGCCGAAATATACTGGAGACGGACCCCGATGGGGAGACTGATCGGCCGACCGACCTGGCCGGTCCGGTTTGTCGCCATCCCGGTGCGTGAGTCCGTGGACGCCTGCCAGCAGTCCGTCGGGCCGAGCCGCCCCCCCCGAAGTCCCCGCGTTTCCCGGGAAGCTGGCGCCCCGAGTGATCCCCGTTTACGCTAAGTTCCCTTCAATGCCCAAAGGAGGTGCGGGGCCGATGGACTTCACTTTCACGGGCTCGCCGGAGAGCGAGACCTTCGGCTGGTTCTCGCGGGGTCTGCGGAAAGTCATGGAATCCGAGGGCCATCGCCATGTCGACGAAACCGATCGCGCCAGGCTGGTCTTCAACTTCTTCCCCAGGGGACGGCCGCGCCCTTTCCGGCGCAAGGCGCAGGCCGTTTTCGTCTGTGCCGTAACCGAGTTTCCCCACCCGTTCACGGACCACATCGTCCAGGGATACCCGGTGCTGCCCCGGGCCCTCGCCAACCTGGCCGTGGGCCTCGTGCCTTCCGGTTCGGGCGACCCGGACGCCCACTTCATCACCATGGAACAGGGACACTACGTGGTGGCCGGGGACACCGACCGGGACGGATACTTCCGGCAGGTCTACGCCCGCATCGCGCCGATGGCGTCGTCCACGCTGGTCATCGACAACCTCTTCCAGCCCGATCTGCCCGAGGAGTTCTGGAACGGCGACGCGATCACCGAGTCCATCTTCCGGGCGGGCAGGAAACTCGACGAACTCGACCTCCTGCCCGCGCCCTTTCCGATGGACGAGCTGCTGTCGCCGCGCGACTTCCGCCACATCAGACGCCTGTTCGGGATCGGCGGTCTCTCGTACGGCAACATCTCCGCGCGCCACGACGCCGACCGGTTCTGGATGAGCGCGAGCGGGGTCGACAAGTCCAATCTGCGGATCATCGGGCGGGACATCCTGATGGTGAAGGACTACGACCCCGAGCGGAACTGCATGTTGGTGAGCCACCCGCCCCGGGTGGAGCCCCGCCGCGTCTCGGTCGACGCGATCGAGCACTGGATGATCTACCGCGAGCACCCGGATGTGGGAGCCATCCTCCACGTCCACGGCTGGATGCGGGACATACGCTCCACCGACTTCAACTATCCCTGCGGCACCCGGGAGCTGGGCCAGGCGGTCACCGACATCGTGCGCGAAGCCGAGGATCCGAGCCGCTGCGTGGTCGGGCTCAAGAACCACGGGCTTACGATCACCGGCATCGGTCTGGACGAGATCTTCGAGCGTGTGGAGGGGAGAATCCTGCGGACTGTGCCAATGGATTGAGCTGGGAAGTCCCCCGGGAACCCTTCCCGGTCCCGGTTGCCCACAAGGCACGGGCTGTTTGCTACCCGCTGTAATCTGCGAAGGGAACTTACACAGATAGCCCGGCACGGTAGTAGTGAACGGTTCGAACTTCGCTTCCCCGTTGAGCTTCGGCCACTCGACCCTCACCGGGCCCCTGCAACGCGCAAGCGGTCCCACCATGCGAGGAGCAACACCTCAGGATGACCGGTACCGCCCTTCTCGTCGCCGCCATGCAACAGGCCACCCTGTCGGGCGTCGTGCGCGACAGCGTCGATCTCGAACCGGTCGCGTTCGCGAAAGTGACTGTTACGGCGGTCGCGGGCGAACCGTCCGCCGCGTCGGGAATCTCGGACCGTTATGGCGCGTTCGTGGTATCGGGGGCGCCGGCGGACCGGGCGGTCCGCGTCGAGGTGGCGGCCTACGGGCACTCGCTCTGGAGCCGCACCTACGAATCGCTCCCCGACGAGCCGTTGCGCGTGCTGCTGACCCCCGCCCCGTTCGGCCTCGAGGGCCTCGAGGTGCAGGTGAGCGTGAGCGGACGCGCCGGAGATCCCATCTCGCTCTCGCGCGACGCCTTCGTCATCGACTCGGTGCTCATGCGGACCCTGCCCACGATCCTGGAGACGGACGTGCTGCGGGCGGCCGCCGTGTCGCCATCCGCCTCCGCCCCGTCGGACTACACCGCCGTCCCCTACATTCGCGGAGGCGCCAGCGACGGCACGCCGGTCCTGCTGGACGGCGTACGGCTGTTCAACGCCTTCCATCTCGGGGGTTTCCTCTCCGCGATCAACGCGGAAGTGGTCGAGCGGGCCACGATCCTGGCGGGGTCGGGTGGCGACGGAATGGCCATCGGATCGCTGTCGGGGGCCATCGATATCGCCACCCGGGACGGTTCCCGCGACGGGATGCGCGTGGCGGGCTCGGTGGGACTCGCGTCGTCGCGGCTTTCCGTCGAGGGGCCGATCGGCGGGAGCGTGTCCTACCTGCTGGACGGCCGGCGCACATACATCGACGGATTCACCGCGGGGCTCGAGCACGCGGGAGTCATCGACGGGCATCTGCCCTACTTCTTCCAGGATCTGCACGCCAAGGTGACGGCCGATCTGGGCGGAATCCGACGGCTGTCGGTGAGCGGATACCTGAACTCCGAGTCGCTCCAGCTCTTCGACGAGGAGGAGACGAAGACGATGGGGCTGGCATGGGGCAATGCCGCGTTCTCGGTCCACTACCGCGACCGGCTCGGGGCCAACGGGATCCTCGACGCCAACGTGGGGCACAGCCGCTTCGCAAGCGACCTGATCGCGCTGGGAGGAGGCACTCCCGCATACGAGGACCACGAAGGTGAATTCCACGGGTACGTACCGCCTGCCGACACGCTGCTGTTCGGCGACGGCGCCATGAGCGAGACCCGCGCCGACCTGCGGGTCACCTGGCACGCGGGCCGTGCCACGGTCACCGTCGGGGCCCAGGGGACGCGGTTCGTCGGGGATCACGACTACGACGTGACCGAGGCGTTCGCCTCCGACGAAGGCTTCTTCTTTTCGCCGATCAAGGTGAAGGAGGACAGTTGGCGCCTGGCCGCGTATTCGCGCGTGGAAATCCCGTTGCCGGGTGGGTTCTCGACGCGCGCCGGACTGCGTATCGACCAATTCGAGGATCTGGCCACGACGCTGGCGCCGTTCGCGGAGCTGAGCTACGCGGCCTCGTGGTGGGAGGCGCGGGTCTCGTCGTCTCGGTCCCATCAGCGCCTGGCCTCGGTCCGTAACGAGGAGGCGATTGGAGCGAGCTTCATCGCCTACGACCTGCTGGTGCCCGTGAGCGAGGCGCCGATTCCCCGCAACACCGAAGTGTCGGTTGGGTGGCAGGGTTCGCGCGGCGGGCTGCGGGTGCGGCTGGACGTCTATGCCCGCGCCCTGGACCGGCTCAGGCTGCCTGCGCTCGGATCCAAGCCGGCCACCGGGACCGCGCTGGGCGATCCGTCGACCTGGGAGGTGGCCGGCGGGTCGGCAACGGGAATCGAGACGTCGTGGAGCTGGATATCGGACGGTGGGCTCTCCGTGCTGGGGAGCTACCGCTGGGGCAAGGTGAAGCGCACGGTGGGTTCGCGGACGTACACGCCCCGGTTCCACCGGGACCACGAGTTCGAGCTGGGGACCTCGTACACGCACGGCGCGTCTTCGTGGTCCGCCCGCGTTTCCATGCGCTCCGGACAGCCCGAGACACCCGTGCTGGCGATCGCCCCGATCGACCCATACCTGGGGGGATACACCGACAACGTCGTGCTCGGCGGCGAATACAACTCCCGGAGGCTCCCCCACTACGCCCGCATCGACATCGGCTGGCGCCGCGAGAGCCGGGTGTCGTGGCTCGGGGGCGGGTCGATCGTGCCGTACGTGTCGGTGGCCAACCTCTTCAGTCTTCCCAACGTGGTGGGGTGGTACGTGGAACAGGACCACTACGGCAACAAGGTGGAAAAAGTGTATGTACCGCAGCTTCCGATGATTCCCTTCTTCGGCGTGGAGTTCCGGTTTTGAGCGCGCGCGCGGCCGGGAGTCCGTGGACCGACCCGCCCGGATGCTTCCCCGCGCGAAGGCGGCGGAAGTTCCTTCCGCGCACTCCCGGGAGGACAGCGTTCACGCTCGTCTTGGCGGTGACCTTGTCGGCGTGCGACTTCACCCGCCCTTCCGACCCGTTCGAAGCCCATCCGGACATCGTCACGATCGCGCTTCTGCTGATTGCCGGGGAGAGCGAAGCCCGCCTGTTGGCGGTGCACCCCCATCGCCCGCGCGAAGGAGATGCCCCGAAGATCACGGCGACGCTGAGGGGACCCGGCTGGACGGCGGCGTTCTCGGAGGAACTGGATCTGGGCACTTGCACGTCTTCCGCCAGTTGGCCGGGCCCGGTTCGGTGCCTGGGTGCGACACTGCCGGAGCCCATCGGGGCGATCGGAGAATACGCGCTCGAGGGAACCGCGCCTCTGGGTTCGTTCAAGGGAGCGATGTCCATGCCCTCTCCGCCGGACCTTGTCGAGCCGAAGGATGCCCTGGAGCTGCCGGCCCCGGCCCGGGGCACGGGGGTCGAAATACCGGTGAAATACCGGACGGGCTCCGATGTCGGCACGTTGATGGCGGACGTAACGGATACCTTCGAGTCCCTGGACGACGGTACGGAAATCGAGGTCAACCGGCACCACCTGGGACCCTTCCCCCGGACGCTCGAGGGAACGGAAGCGGACACGGTGTACGTCTTCTACCACGCCAACCCGCTGCGATTCCGTTTGAGCCTGCTGGGAATCGGCCGGTATTACACCAACTTCCTGGCGCATATCGGCACCTTTCCGACACCCAAGCCGTGGCCGAGCTTCGGAATCGAGGGCGAAGGGGTGTACGGCTATTTCGATGGACTGACGCGGTCGCGGGCGGTGCGGGTCCGTATCCGGTGACGCGGCAAACCCGGTCGGCCCGGCACCTTGTCCGGCCTGGGAGCCCGCGGTGAACCCCCCCCTTGGAGCCCGTGTGCAACGCCCGTCGAATGCCGCGGGGGTTTCGTCTGCGGTCTCGTGGAGCCCGCGACAGCCCCACCGTCAGACATCAAGGTCCGCCCTTGCCTTGACGTACGGGTCTCGCTCCGTACACCGTCCACCGGTCGGAAGCCGGAACCCGCGAGGCTCCCGGTTGCCGGCCTGACAGGTCCGGAAAGGAGTTGGCGTGCTCACCGACAGGGACTACAGGGCCGTATTCGAGGCATCGCCCGACGCGATGCTCATCGTGGATTGGGAGGGGAAGGTCCGGGACCTGAACCCGCAGGCCGTCGCGATGTTCGGATGGAGCCGTGAGGAAATGCAGGGCTTCCCCGTGGAGCGGCTGGTTCCTCCGGACAGCCGGAGCCGGCACCGGCAGCACCGCGAAAAGTACGTCAAGTCGCCGCGGCCGCGGCCGATGGGCCAGGGTCTGGAGCTGCTGGCCGTGCGCAAGGATGGAACCAATTTCCCGGTCGAGATCAGTCTGAGCCCATCGAAACTGGGATCGGGCCAGGGACATGTCATCTGCGCGGTGCGCGACATCACCGGCTGGAAGCGGATGCGGCAGGTGTCCCGAACAATGGTCACGGCTGCCGAGAACGAGCGTAAGAGCCTTTCCCGCGAGCTGCACGACCAGTTCCTGCAGTCACTGGTGGCCCTCAAGATCAGGGTCAAGCTCCTCGCGGAAGAATCGGACGGCGAGGAGAGAGGGCGGGCGCGGGCACGAATCGCCGGTGAGATCTACGAGACGATCCGGGGGGTGAAGCGGATGATACGGGGGTTGCTGCCCCCGGAACTCGACGAGCACGGGCTGGCCTCCGCGCTGGGCTCCCAGTTCCGCGACATCCGGGAGGTATACGGCTTCACGGTCCACGCCAGCCTGGACCGGGTGGACGACCAGCTCGACGGGGTCGCCACCCTGGCCCTGTACCGGATCATCCAGGAGGCCGTGAACAACGCCGTGAGACACGCACGGGTCAGCGAAGCCACCGTGACGGTGAGGTCGGTGGGCGGGGTGATTGTCGCCGAGATCCGTGACGCGGGTTGCGGGTTCGAGTATGATGGTCATGTGGGTCTCACCAGCATGCATGAACGGGCGGCGATGGTCGGGGGCGGCCTCACGGTCGAAACCGCGCCGGGCAGGGGCACTACGATTCGAGCCACCGTTCCCGTGACGGGCGCGGAATCGACGAGATAAGGAAGGAGTGTCGAACCGTGGTAAGGGTGCTCCTGGCCGACGACCATAAAGTGGTGCGGGCCGGCCTGAAGGCACTGCTGGAGTCCTCCGGGAGTGTGGACGTGGTGGGCGAGGCGTCCTCCGGGGACGAAGCGGTGGACAAGGCCCGGTCTCTGGAACCGGACATCGTCATCATGGACCTGGCAATGCCCGGGATGGACGGAATCCGGGCGACCCGGCGCATCACGGAGCTGAGACTGCCGACGCGGGTCCTGGTTCTCACCATCCACGACGAGGACGAGTACCTCGAACCGGCCCTGGACGCCGGTGCGGCGGGCTTCCTGAACAAGTCCGTCGCCGATACGGACATCATGGGCGCCATAGAGGCGCTGATCCGCGGACACTCCTACCTGCCTCGCAGGGCGGCCACCCTGCTCACGCGGCGGAAGACGCAAGGCCCAGCGACCGAAGAGCCCGGGCCGGAAGTGCTTTCGCCGCGTGAGCTTACCGTGATCAAGCTGTACGCTCGGGGCTTCACGGCCAGTGAGATGGGAAGCCAGGTGTTCCTCAGTCCCAGGACCGTGGAGGGGTACCTGGCCCGCGCCAAGACCAAGCTGGGACTGAGCAGTCGGCGCGAGATCGTGCGCTTCGCGCTGGAGGCGGGGCTGATGGGGGGAGAAGGGCGGTAGAAGACCGCAGCCGGGCTGGAAGAACGAACCCGACTACCTGTCCCTGCTCGGCCGGCGAGACGCGCGAGAGTCGCATTGACGGGAAATTCCCGTCATGAAGTCGCGGGGTTTTCCTCTCGAAATCGGCGGGTAATCCCTCTGACGGAGCGTGTACCGCATCCTGCATAATGGTGTTGCGCAGTGTGTTCGCCTTCCCCGCCCACCATGAGGAGATGCACCGTTGAGCAACAAGACCCTCTACCTGGTACTCGCCGCCCTGGTGGCAACGGCATGCACCTGGCTGACGGTTGAGTCGCGGCGGAATCCGCAGCGATAGCCAGGCCGGACCCGCAACCCCCTCCCGGGCGATTTGGATTCCGCCCCGCAAGGGCGTAAATTGGCACAGGTTCACAACCCGGCCGTTCAGTCGGCTCGTCGCAGAGGGGGTAGTCTCATGAAACGTTCCGTCATCCCGGCAGCGTGTCTGCCGTTCCTGTTTCTCGCCGGCGCGCACGTCTCCGCCCAGACCAGGATCGCCCTGACCGGAGGCTTCAGCCTGACTTCGACCGAGGAACTCGTACTTGGCGTCTCCGCCGTGGGGGAGCCGGCGGCCCGACCCTCGATCGGACTGTCCGCGATCGTTCCGTTGCCGTGGAGCCTTTCCCTCGAGTTGGGCGGCGCCTATTTCGAGAGGGGCCGTGAACTCGTGTACTACGAGCCGTGTGGCACTCCTCTGGATCTTCCGTGGAAGGGCCGGTCGGTCTCCAGGAAACACCTGAAGTTCGAGGCATTGGGGAGGGTGGACCTTCCTCTGGCCGGGAACCGGGTGCTTGCCTTCGTGACGGCCGGTCCCACGATGGCGTGGGAATTGTCCTGTCGTTCGAGCTCCACCACAGTCTCCAAGACCTCCGACCGGATTACCCGCGATGGATCGGGCTCGAGCCCCTGCGGGGGCATCGCTGAACTGGACCTGGACAAGCTGGGCTTCGGTCTCGCCGGAGGTGTGGGGTTGGAGGTTGGAGTGACCGGCAGGCTGGGTCTTACCGCCAGCACGGTCTACAATCGCGGAATGCGCGACCTGCACCGGGTCGAAGACTACTCCATGGAGTTCCGAACCGTGACCGTCCGGGGGGGGTGGTCTACCGGATCGGCTGAACCGTGAGGCACACCCCGGGAGTGTCGCGGAAACCGCAAGAGGCGGTGTACGGCAAAACGAAAGGAAAGCGCCGGTGAAGAGCCTCCGAATCATGGCCGCAGCCCTGCCGCTTCTGATCCTCTCCACCGCGAGTAGTGACGCGCAGACCAGAATCGTCCTGACCGGGGGGGTCAACTTTGCCCGAATCGAAGGAGATATCTACTCGTTCTGGCAACCGCGCTCCGCCAGTGGATTTTCCGCCGGGCTGGCCGCGATCGTTCCGACGCGCGGGTCTCTTGAATTCGAGTTCCGAGGGGCCTATTCGTGGATGGGACGAGAGAGCCTATATCATCAAGCGGTCCGGGAATGGAGAAACGACACACTCAGAGTGTCGAGGGTGGCCTTCGGAAACCACGTGGAGATGATGGCGCTGGGCAGGATGAATGTTCCGTGGGCTGCGAAACGGTTGCGCACCTTCGTGGCGGCCGGTCCCGCCCTGTACTGGAGAGTATCCTGTAGTGTCAGGTCCACCCTCTACGAATGGGGGGGTGCGCACGTGAGGTTCTCCGGCTGCAGGAGCATGGACAGGCTGGATTTCGGTCTGGCCGGGGCACTGGGGCTCGAATACCGTATGGCCGGGGACATGGGCGTCACCTTCGGCACCGAATACAGCCACGGTCTGCGCAATCTGACGAAGGTCCTGTACCAGGGGAGTGGTGAATCGGCCAGGCGCCGGGCCGTGACCCTTCGCGCCGGTCTCGTCTACCCGATCGGCTGAGCCGCGCGGTTCGCGCCTTCCTCCCGCTCATCGAGCAGGAGTCCCGGACGGCGGCCTGCGGGAAACCGGCACCCCTCTTCGAGTCGAGCAGCGAATCGCGGCGAAGTGGAAGCGTCCCCGAAAGCCGAAGGAACCCGACAATGAAGAACCTGCGAATCCTGACGATTCTACTCTACCGGCGCTCGTGTTCCTCGCCGCCGCCGGCATCTCCGCCCAGGCCAGGATTGCCCTGACCGGCGGTGTCGCCAACTCGGTCCGGGAAGAGTATGTGAGGCTCAGGACCGTGGTTGTTCGCAGCGGTCGGGTCTACCGGGTCCGGTAGCGGTTGGCCGCGGGCGTCAGCGTGCGGAGCCTGCGTTGACGGCCTCCTGCACCGCCCCAACCAGGTCCAGGTACTTCGCGTAGCCCCAGCGGGCCTCTTCCAGATCGAGGCGTTCGGTGTTGGTGTGGGCGTGGCGTTCCTCGCCCGGTGCGAAGCCGATCGTGGGGATGCCGCGTACGCCGCGGGTCCAGCCGCCGTCGGTGGCGAAGGTCCAGGGGCGCACCCGGGCCGGGGCGCCGCTGCCGTCGCGTGTCCCCACCGCGCGGGCTGCCGCCCTGACGATGGGGTCCGAAGGGTCCATGAGGAAGCCGGGGCTGAACATGCGCCGGGCTTCCTCGACGCCGGTGTAGGTCCGCTGCCGCTCGGTGGCGATTCGGACTTCGACGGACTCGGCGGCACCTGCCCAGGTGGTTGGCGCGGCGCGGTCCAGGTGGGGCTGAAGGGACCGGCGCACGCGCGCCACGAGGGATTCCCCGCTGTCCTCCGGCAGGATTCGCCAGTCCAGGGTGACGGTGACCCGGTCGGGGATCACGTTCAGGCTCGCGGGGACGGCGTCGACGCCCGTCGCCACGACGGACGAGCGCCCCAGCACGGCGTCGCGCTCCTGCCGGGCGGCCAGGTCGCGGACGCCGGCCAGGATCGCGGGGAGCAGGTCCAGGGCGTTCCGGGCGCGGCCGGGCGCGGAGGCGTGCCCGGCGAGCCCGTGCGCAACGATCTCGACCTCGGTCCGGCCGCGGTGGCCGATCGCGATGTCGCCGTGCGTCGATTCGCCGATGATGACCACGTCGGGGGTGAGCCCACCGTCCGGCCGCACCAGGTGGTGCATCCCCCACCCCCCCCGCTCCTCGTACACGGGGTGGGCCACGATGATGTCCCCCGCCACCCGTCCCCTCAGCTCCGCCGCCGCGTGCACCTGCAGCGCCAGCGGCCCCTTGATGTCCATCGCCCCGCGGCCGTGCAGACAGCCCCCCGCGATGACCCCGTCGAATGGCGGATGCTCCCACTCGGCCGGGTCCCCCGCCGCGACCATGTCCAGGTGCGCGCTCAGCATGACCGAGCCGCCACGGCCCTCCCCCCGCACCACCCCAATCACGCTCCCCAGCTCGTCGGTCCTCACCTCGTCGTAGCCGAGCGCCTCCATCTCGGCCACCACCCGCCGGGTGAGCTCCCCCTCCTCGCCCGGCAGCGACGGGATGCGGATCAGATCCTGCGCGAAGGCGATCGCGCCGTCGAAGGACGCGGTCATCATCCCACGAACCACGGCGCCAGCACCAGCGACACCACGCTCATCAGCTTGATCAGGATGTTGAGCGACGGTCCCGACGTGTCCTTGAAGGGATCGCCCACCGTGTCGCCCACCACCGCCGCCTTGTGCGGATCCGACCCCTTGCCCCCGTGCGCGCCGCCCTCGATGTACTTCTTGGCGTTGTCCCACGCGCCGCCCGCGTTGGCCATGAAGAGCGCCATCAGAACGCCCGTCACGGTGGCGCCGGCGAGCATTCCGCCCAGCGCCTCCACGCCCAGGAACTTCCCCACCAGCACCGGGGCCAGGATGGCCGTGATCCCCGGCAGCATCATCTCGCGGAGCGCGGCCCGGGTGGAGATGTCCACGCAGCGCGCCGAATCGGGCTTGGCGGTCCTCTCCATGAGCCCCGGGATCTCGCGGAACTGCCGCCGCACCTCTTCCACCATCCCCGCCGCCGCCCGGCCCACCGCGGTCATCGTGAAGGAGGCCACCAGGAAGGGCAGCATGCCCCCGATGAAGAGGCCCATCACGACGTACGGATTGGTGATGTCGATCACGAGCGTGCCCGCGCTGTCGGCCGCCGCCCCCCGGGAAGCGGCCACCTTCGTGGCGTAGGCCGAGAAGAGCGCGAGCGCGGTGAGCGCGGCCGAGCCGATCGCGAAGCCCTTTCCGATCGCGGCCGTGGTGTTGCCGATCGCGTCGAGCGAGTCGGTCACCTTGCGGGTCTCGGGTCCCAGCCCCGCCATCTCGCTGATGCCTCCGGCGTTGTCGGCCACGGGGCCGTACGCGTCCACGGACATGGTCGCCCCCACGGTGGCCAGCATCCCCACCGCGGCGATCCCGATGCCGTAGAGGCCGCAGGTCAGGAACGAGATGAAGATGGCCGCGCAGATCAGCAGCAGCGGCAGCGCGGTCGACTCCATGCCGACCGCCAGTCCTGTGATGATGTTGGTGGCCGACCCGGTCTCCGACGACCGGGCGATCTTCCGCACCGGACCCGCGCCGGTGTAGTACTCGGTCGTCACGCCGATGAGGATGCCGACCAGCGTCCCGGCGAGGAGCGCCCAGAAGGGACCGAGCGGCGAGCGAGCGCTGTCGGTGACCGGGTCGATGATGAGCATGTCCATCGACCGGATCACGAAGAACATGATCAGCAGGAAGAGCCCCGCCGCGATGAAGGTGACGTTGCGCAGCGCGGCTCCCGGTTCGGTGCGCTCCAGGAACTTCATGGCCGCGATCCCGATGACCGAACACACGAGCCCGACCAGCACCGTGACGATCGGAAGCGCCACCGCGTCGACCTGGCTCGCCGCCAGCGCCGCCGAGGTTGCGCCGATCGCGATGGTCGCCACGATCGAGCCCACGTACGACTCGAAGATGTCGGCACCCATCCCCGCCACGTCGCCCACGTTGTCGCCCACGTTGTCGGCGATGGTGGCCGGGTTGCGCGGATCGTCCTCCGGGATCCCGGCCTCGACCTTACCCACCAGGTCCGCGCCCACGTCGGCGGCCTTGGTGAAGATGCCCCCGCCCACCCGCGCGAAGAGCGCGATCGAAGACGCGCCCATCGCGAAGCCCGCGATGATCTCGGCGAAGCGCGGCAGGTCGCTCTCGGGGGTCATCCCGGGGAGCGCGTCGGCGGCCAGCAGCCGGTACAGCAACCCGATGCCCAGCAGCCCCAGCGCTGCGACCGACAGACCCATGACGGCGCCCCCGAAGAAGGCGATGCGGAGCGCCTTGCCCTGCCCCTCGTCGTTGGCCGCCGCCGAGGTGCGCACATTCGCGCGCGTGGCCGCCTTCATCCCGAAGAAGCCCGCCAGCACGCTGCTCGCGGCACCGGCCACGTAGGCCAGCGCGGTAGCCTGGCCGATCGCCAGGAAGAGCAGCACGGCCACCACCGCCACGAAGACGGCGAGCACCGTGTACTCGCGGCGCAGGAACGCCATCGCGCCGTCGTGAATCTGGTCCGCCAGGTCGCGCATCACGCTCGTCCCGTCCGGCTGCGCAACCATGTAGCGGTACACGACGAGCGCGGCCAGCAGGCCGATGCCCCCGGCCACCCACGACCAGTCGGTCAAGTCCAGTAGTTCGATCACGGCTCTTCAGTTTCCTGTGTTGGAGGTTGATTCCATGCGTTCATCGATTGAAGCGGTTCATCGCCGCCTCGACCCCTTCCGCCGCCCATACCGCGACCGCCTCGCCGAGTTCCGGCAGCAGTCCCACGACCACGTCCTCGTCCTCCTCGGGCATCTCCGCGAGGACCCAGTCGGACAGATCCGCGCCCGACGGTGCAATCCCCACGCCCACCCGCAGACGCGCGTAGTCCCGGGTCCCCAGCACCGCTGTCACCGCGCTGAGTCCCTTGTGGCCTCCGGTCCCGCCACCCGGCCGGAACCGCACCCGGCCGACATCGAGGTTCGCGTCGTCGGTCACCACCAGAAGATCCCGGGCGACCTCGAACCCCTCCATCTTCCACAGCGTGGTCAGCGCCAGGCCGCTCCGGTTCATGTAGGTGCGCGGCTTGACGAGCACGATCGTCCGCCCTTCCACCTCGCCCGAACTCTCCAGCCGCTTGCCGCTCCGTTCGAAGGGCTCGAAGCCGCGGTCGTAGGCGAAGCGGTCCAGCACCCACCATCCCACGTTGTGACGGGTGCCGTCGTAGCGCGGGCCGGGATTGCCCAGGCCGACCACCACCTTTGTGTGGGGGACCTGCGAATCGGAGGCCCGAGTGTCCGCCCCGCTGTCCGGCGTCAATCGTCCCCGGCCGCGTCCGGCTGGACGCGCAGGAAGTCGACGTGGAGGAGTTCGGGCCGATAGGGATGAACCTGGACTTCCCGGATCCGGGCGTGCTCCGCCTCGCCGCCGTCCACCGACAGCTCGAAGACGGTCTCCTCGACGGGGACCGACTGCAGAACGTTGACGGTTTCGCGGGCCTTCATCGAGACCAGAACGTTGTCGCCGCCGCCACCGTAGATGACACCGGGAACGCGGCCGGCCCGGCGCAACTTGCGGGCGACGCCCTTCCCGGCTCCGGCGCGGGTTTCGAGGTCGATTTTCGCTTCCATGGTTGTGTTTTCCGTATTTTCCGTGTTTTCCGTAATTTCCGTAATTCGCCGTGGCCGGGCGCGCCACTCAGGCCAGTGCGACCTTGGCCGGCCCCTTCCGGTCCCTCAGCTCGAAGAGCTTGCTCACCGACGCGTTCGAGTGGATGTAGGTAATGGCCCGCGCCAGGAGATCCGCAACGGACAGGATCCTCATCCGGTCGAATCGCTTGGCTTCGGGGATCGGAATCGTGTTTGTGACGACAAGTTCCTCCAGCGGGGACGCCGCCAGCCGCTGGACGGCGGTGGCCGAAAGCAGCGCATGCGTGGCGGCCACGTACACGCGCTCGGCGCCCCTCTCCTTGAGCGCGCCCACCGCCTGGGCGATGGTGCCCCCCGTGTCGATCATGTCGTCGGTGATCAGGCAGGTCCGCCCTTCCACCTCGCCCACCACGTTGAGGACCTCGGAGACGTTCGCCGCCGGGCGCCGCTTGTCGATGATCGCGAAGGTGGCGCCAAGCCGCTTGGCGAAGCCCCGTGCCATCTTCCCCGAACCGACGTCCGGGGCGACGACCACCAGGTTGGAGAACTGCTTGCCGCGGAAGTACTCGGTGAAGACCGGCGCCGCGTAGAGGTGGTCGACGGGGATGTCGAAGAAGCCCTGGATCTGGTGCTGGTGGAAGTCGATGCTGACGAGCCGGTCGGCCCCTGCGGCGGTGATGAGATTCGCCTCCAGCTTGGCGCCGATCGAGACCCGCGGCTGGTCCTTCCGGTCCTGCCGCCCGTAGCCGAAGTACGGCACCACCGCCGTCACGTGCTCCGCCGATGCGCGCTTCGCCGCGTCGATCAGGAGCAGCAGCTCCATGATGTTGTCGGCGTTGGCGACGGTCGGCTGGATGATGAAGACGTCGCGGCCGCGCGCGTTGCGGTCGATCCGCACGAAGATCTCGCCGTCGGCGAAGTTGTGGATGGTGACTCCGTCGGCCGTCGTACGCAGCTTGTCGGCGATTTCGGCGGCCAGGGGACGGTTGGCACGCCCCGCGAGGAGCAGGAGGGGACCTCGTACGGGTGAATCTTCCATGACCGGCGTGGGCGGGGTTGGGGTTACGGTTGCATCACAGCCATTTAATGTAGCCAATCTGGTGTCGAAGTGTCCGACAGGCCAGCGGGTGGCGGGAGCATTCCGCCACGCCCTGCTACCGCACCGTGAAAGCCCGCCGCGCCTCGAGCGGCGAATGTCCCCTGGCCGTGACCTCGATCACCACCTCGTACCGGCCCGGTTCAAGGTGCGGCAGACCGATCGAGAAGGTTCTGAACAGGGGTCCGCGCCTCTCCGGACCGCCTTCCTCCCAACCGATCATGACCTGCTCCCTGTCTCCCCCGAATCCCAGCCAGCGGACGGCCCGCGTGAGGAACCCCTCGTCCCGCTTCTCCACCCACGCGCGAAAGTCCACCAGTTCGGACCGGGAGAGCAGCCCGTAGACTTCGAACGCCAGCGTCAGCGGCTCGTCGCCCGCGACCTCGGTGGAAGCCCGCAGGACATCCGCAACCTGCTCCGGGCCCGCCGGTTCGGCCCCGGTCTCGAGGAGCACCAGGTCGGAGAGGGCGAAGAGGCCGGGCATGATCTGCCGGAACCCCATGCCCGCCCGCAAGCGGTGGGCGCGGCGCGTCTCCGGCGACCAGGCCTCCAGGCTCACGATACCCCAGTTCGCCCACGGAGCGAGCGCGGAGAGGCGAACGGTGCCGCCCGGGGCGACGGTGGTCCGTACATCGACCGCCAGGGCTCCGTCCTGCTCGACGAACAGGCCGACGCGGAGCGGGGGTGCGGCGGGCGCCTCCGGATCCGGGCCCCGGGCGGCGCCGGCGACGATTCGGTTCCGGACCTCCGCCGGATCCGCCGGTGTCCCGGACACCGGGTCCGCGCTGTACGGCGGATCCACCTCCGGGGACTCCCAGGTGCCCATCACCAGGACCCCGTCTCGCCGCCAGAACCGGCCGATCTGTCCTTCCGGAACACCCAGCGAATCGAGATACGGCGGCGCGTACTTGCTGCGCGCATGGCCGTCCGGAATCTCCCATTCGACCGGCTCCACCCCGTCCGGGCCCCGGTCGAGAACCTGCTGAGGGGGAAACGCCCGGAATTCGCCCGGGTAGTCGTGCCCCGACACCGAGAAGGCATTCCCGCCGCTCGTGGACCACGAACGCTCCCACGCGATCGGCCAGCCGTACCGCACGGTGACCCGGGTCAGGTCGTCGCCCCAGAGGAGCCGATACGGGTTGCGCGCCTCGTCGGAGCTCATGGAGTAGCTCCAGCGACTCATGTGACCGGTCCAGCGGTCGTTGCCCGGCACCAGGAAGAGCGGGTCGGAAAGCATCCACAGACGGTCCATGGCCGCGGCCGAGTCGGCCTGGCCGACAACCCAGCGGCGAAGGTCCCGGCCCAGCACCGGTTCGGGATCGGTCCAGTCGGCGAAGATGCGGGCGGGCATGGCATCCAGGGCCCGTCGAAAGGCCTGCTCCGCGCCGGGGATGTTCTGCTGGTGGTGGCGCACGTAACCCAGGTAGGCATCGCACCGCCAGCGCGCCGGAAGCCCGCACGCCTGCGCAAGCGAAGCAGCCTCCCCGAGGCGTCCGGCCTCGACCAGGTAGCGGATGCGCTGGCCGAACACCCAGTGGTCGCCCGGTATCTCGCGGGCCAGGGATTCGAGCGCCGCCAGCAGTTCCCCGCGCAACGAGACGATCTTCGCCGGCTCCTCCGTGGGCGTCCAGCCATCGTCGCCATCGTCCCAGATGCACATCCGTCCGATGATCTCGTCGCACTGCGGGCGGCTCCCGCCTAGAGAACGGGGCAGGTGGCGCAGGCGGTCGGACTCGAAGCGCGACTGCAGCGTGCGGGCGCGCCCGCACGCTGCAGTCGCGCTTCGAGTCCGACCGCCTG
>CAZTOF010000414.1:0-8759 GCA_964615515.1 uncultured Gemmatimonadaceae bacterium | reverse complement strand
GGCCGGGGTGCGTCGACCTCGCCGACGCCGTCTGGGAGATCGCGAACAGCGGCGAGGCCAGCTTCCGTCCGCTCTACCCGGACCACATGCCGCTGAGCAGGAAGATCGAGACGGTGGCGACGGAGATCTACGGCGCCGCCGGGGTGGACTTCCAGCCGGGGGTGACCGTAGAGCTGGAGCGGCTGGAGTCGTTCGGGCTGGCGAACGCGCCCGTCTGCATCGCCAAGACGCAGTACTCGTTCTCGGACAACCCGGCGCTGCTGGGTCGGCCGCGCGGCTTCCGGATCACGGTGCGCGAGGTGACGCCGTCGGCGGGCGCCGGGTTCGTGGTTGTGAAGACCGGGTCGATCATGACGATGCCGGGGCTGGCGGCGAAACCGGCCGCGCTGGCGATGACGATCGACGAGGACGGGGTGATCGGGGGGTTGATGTAGGGGCGTGATGGAGAAGGACGACCTGAGCGGCCGCCCGTCGGCGTCGGAGCCCGGAGCCCGATACGCGCCCTTCTTCGGCGAGCTCGCCGGGAGCCTGGACGAGGGCCGACGGCGACACCCTCGCTTCTTCAACGAGCTCGGCGCGAGCCTAGACGGCAACCGACGCCAGCCCCCCCGGTTCCTCCACGAACTCGGGGCGACCCTGGACAGCTTGCAGCGAGCCGACCGAAACCGCCGCCGCCGCTTCTTCGCGCACCTGTCGCCGCGCCTGGAGACCGCGAGAGCCCTCGAACGGGAGCTTGACCGCCACCTCGCCCGGCGTTTCAACGTCTTCGACTACCTGAGCACCGACGAGGTCGCGCTGTCGCGAATCATCGCCGACCTGCTCGATCCCGGCGCGAGACACGGCCAGGGAACGCTCTTTCTGCGGACGTTGCTGGACGAACTGACCGAGATCGGCGGCTGGCCGGATCTGGACGCCGGCTCAGTGAAGGGGATCCATGTCGTGACGGAGCGCGTCATCGCGAAAAACCGTCGGCTGGACGTCTCCGTGGAGATTCCCGGAAACAATGGCGCGTATTGTCTCGCCATCGAGAACAAGCCCTACGCGGACGACGGGCGCAAACAGGTCAGGGACTACCTTCGCTTCCTCAAGCGGACGTACGGTGACCGGTTCCTGCTGATCTACCTTTCACCCACGGGAGAGGGTCCGAGCTCCTGGAGTCTTCCTCGCGGAGAGCTCAGAAAGTGGACGGGCCGACTCGCCGTCATGGGGTATCGGAGCGGCCCGGACCAGCACGCCGCGGGGGATCGCTACGACGATTTCAGGGTGAGGCTCTCCCTGGCGGCCTGGTTCTCGGCGTGCCGCCGCCGATGCGAGCCCGACCGGCTTCGATGGTTCCTGAGCGAGGCCGAGACATTCTGCAAACGCCAATTCGGAGGACACTCGATGACAACCGACAGCGAAACCCGCACGATCAAGGAATTCCTCTTCGCCAACCCGGAGCACCTGGAGACAGCGCAATCGGTGTCGGACTCCTGGCTCAAGGTCAAGGAGGTCTTGTGCCGCGGCTTCCTGGAACACCTGCGCACCGAGCTTGCCAAGAGGGCGAGGGAGGAGTGGCCCGACATCGCGTCCGATCTCCGCGTAGAATGCAAGTATGGCGGGGAAAAGAACCAGTCCAACTATCTCTGGCTCAATCGTGCGAGCTGGAAACCGTGGAAGGGGCACCATGAGAAGTCGCCTCCCGGCGAGGGATGCACGGCCATTCTCCTACAGTCCGGATGGACAGCAGGCCCCAACAAGTGGCAATGGGGAGTGCGTCACCCGCTGGACAAGTCGAGCTTGACCGACGCAGACCGGGAGAGGCGCACGCGCCTCGTCGATGGTCTTCGAAGCGAATTCGGAGTCGACGTCCAAAGCCTCAATTGGTGGCCCCTCTGGCGCTCCGTCGAAGACGAAATGGCCAACTGGAACTCCCTGCTTCCCACTCTCTACCGGGAATGGAGGGATGGCGGCGGGAAGGTGACGGACTTCTACGTCAACGGCATGATGGATATCGCCGCCAGGGCGATTCCGATCATTGACGAAGTCGATGGGGGTTAATGTAGGGCCGACATGGAGCAGCATCGGACCGGATCGGGCCGGGACTTCGTGAACCACCGGGAACAACCCGCGATGACCAAGGGCGTCCGGTTCGCAAGATGGCTGGCGGCGGTGCTGATGATCGCCTACGGCTTCGCCAAGCTGACCGGCTCCCAGTTCACCGTGATCGACTCCGAGGTCACGAGCCCATGGGCGAGGTCAGCGGGTTCTGGCTGACCTGGTACTACTTCGGATCCTCCACCGTCTACGGCACCGTCATCGCCCTGGTCGAGATCGGTGGCGGCCTGTTGCTGGCATGGCCGCGGACCTCCCTGGTCGGCGCGCTCGTCCTGCTGCCGGTCGTGGGCAACATCATCCTCATGGATAGCCTGTTCGGCATCGGCGCCCTTCCGGCCTCGGTCACCGTGTTGATCTGCCTGCTGATCGTCGTGCGGCCGCACGCCCGGCGGCTCCTCGAGACCGTGTTGCTCGACTCCGGGCCGTCGCGAAGGGCTGCGGCGGTTCGGAGCGTCGCCGTCGCGGTCGTGCTCGCGGGCGCCTGGGGTTTCACGTACTGGATGGCCAACCACAACAATCGCAACCCCACGCCCATCGATGGCGTCTGGACGGTCGAGACCGGCGACGGACCGCTCCAGCGTGTCTTCTTCGAGTACAATCGCGCCGGGATGGCCGTCTTCCGGTTCGATCACGGCGACCTCGTCCACCACTTCGAAGTCGAGACCGGCGACCGGGTGCGGTTGTGGGAGGAGTGGAAGGAGAAGGGGCCGTTGATCTACGAGGGGGAGATCGTCGATTCGGGACGGATCGAGTTGCAGGCGAGTGGGGACGGCTCCCGAATCATCCTCGTCAGGGAGTAGGCCTGGCTGCGCCGCAGGGCATCCGCTCCATGCGTCATGTTCCCCTCGGAATCACGCCGCGCACCGCGTTGATCGCGCCCTCGAACGTCCGCCTCTGAACGTTGCTCGGGCGGGACTCCCCGCTCCCCGTGCTCCAGGTGCATCGCCAGCTGCCTGTCCATCTCCGGGGTCACCTGCTCGGGGGGACAGTATTCGTGCACCAGACCGTCCGGCCGCACGGGGTTTTTGGGCCGCTTCTTGTAGTCCCCTCTGACCAGCGGCATTTCCACGCGCCGCCGGACGATGTCACGGCCCCTGGCACTTTCCTGATGGGCCAGAAGCACAGCGTGGAGCTCCTTGATGTAGCTGGTCGACAGGTGGCGCTCCCACCTGACGAAATCGAACAGCCCGTCCACCGCAGCGGCATGGTCCTGAAGCATGTCGAAGACGAGTGCAGGATCCCGGTCTGTGGCCGAAGAGGGAATCAACTCCTCGCGCAGCCCGTGTTCGATCAGGACTTCCGTGATCCCCCGGGTCAGGGTGTAGACCCGTTCGATCAGCCCCGTCTCGATCGCCCACTCGCGCTTCAGGCGCTCGCTGAACTCGGCGATGGCCGCGCCTGAGCCAGGGTTTTCGCGAATCCCGGTCCACTCGGCCGCCAGCCGGTGGAGATCGGCATCGGCAAGGTCCTGCCAACCGGAGGGGAGATCCTCGATGGGGCGCCAGCGATGAGCAACTTCGGCTCTTGGGGCATCCGAAGTCATGGCGGCGTACCCTTCCGTTGGATGCGGGACCTGGTGGGAAGTTCGGTAAACATAGCGTCAGGCAACCGGCAACACCGCGATGTCGGGACACTCGAGCAGCGACCCGTCCGCCGTCACAAGCGTGAGCCCGTGAACCATCGCGGTTGCCGCGATGAAGCGGTCGGCGGTCAAGTCGTGTCCGAGAATACGCGTTCCAGTCCGGTCCGGGCGGGGGGCACGATGCAGGCCCCGTTGCCGCCCCGCGGCCGGAGACCCTGCGCGGCGCTCGACCCCGGGGCCAGGGTGTAAACCGCGGATCAGCCGCTTGTCCCTCGGCGGGAGCGGGCATTTCGGCCCCTGTGCGCCTCATAGTATGCCCGCAGGATGGCATTGATCCGGGTCTGGTATCCTCTGCCCTGGGCCTTCAGCCACGCCAGGACATCCCTGTCCAGACGGACGGTCACCTGCTTCTTTCCAGGCGGTACCACCACGCGTGCGGTCGCGAAGAATTCGGCGTCGAGCTCGGCGATGTCCGTGTAGTCGATGTCCTCATCCCTCATCCGGTCGATCCGCCTCAAGTCGCTTTTCGTAGGCTCTTTGCTCACGCCTGTTCCCCTTTCTCATCGAGATGATTCGAGTGTTCCTGCCGCGCCGCGTGTGGGCGATCACGAATTGGTCTCGAACCCTCAGCTCCGCGTGATTCGCGTAACTACGTACGATACTACAATCGTAGCTCCAACCCAGGCCCGCCAATTGGCCTGTCAGGCGGCCGGCAACACCGCGATGTCGGGACATTCGAGCAGCGACCTGTCCGCCGTTACCAGCGTGAGCCCATGAACCATGGCGGTTGCCGCAATGAAGCGGTCAGCCGGATCGTCATGGCGAAGGCGGACGCTACGGCTTCGGAGCGCAACCTCGTGGGTCAGGGGGAACTCCCGCATCGGCCGGGTCGCGAGGGCCGAGCGGATCCATCTCCAGGGGTCGGGAGCGAGTTCAACGCGGCCCCTTTCCGCAAGAAGCAGCGCCTCCCAGATGCTGATGGGGGAAAGAGCCACGATGTTTCCAGGCTTCGACAGAGCGTCGCAGGCCCTGGTCGAGACGCGGTCCGGGCTTCCAACGCTCCAGATCCAGACGTGCGTGTCCAGCAGCAGGTTCACGGCGCCTCGCCGTCATCTTCGCCGGACATCGCGTCCGAACGGTAGACATCCCAGTCGGACAGCTCCGATACGGGCGAAATGATGTCGCCTGTGATCGCGGTGACATCTCGCATCACACCCAGCCACTCCACCGGTTCGGCCTCGGCGTCCGGACACGGATCGGCCACCTCGGATCCGGAGTCGGTGGTGTCGTCCCGGACCGCCGGAGCCGGGCCGTAGGCGGCGCGGACCCGCTCGCGCACCAGTCCGTATTCCAGGTTCGGGACCGCATGGCGGCTCAGGATGTGGCGCAGCTCGCCCTCCAGCGAGCGGTGGTTCGCCTTGGCCCGCGCCTTGAGCCTCGCGATGACCTCGTCGTCCACGTTCCTGATTGTGAGTACGCCCATCGGTGTGCCTCCGTAGTTCGAATGACGAATGCATAGTGTAGCGAAAACGCAGTCATTATGCCAGTCTGTCTACATGGAGCCCCGCATCCGGGCCTTCGACTGCGGCGCCCGCTCGGAGCTGAAGCGGCCCGTCAAGCGCGACACAATCTCAGTCGCCCCCGACCTCGTAAGGCACCCGGTGGTCGATCTGAAGCTCGCGAGACCGGTAGGGCGCGGCGCAGATGGCACATCGTGATCGGGACGACTCAACGAGCTGGGCCTTCAAGTCCTTGGGCCAGATTCCGCGCCCGCCCAACTTGTAGGGCCGTGCGTCGGTGGTTGTTCGTCCGGACCATCCCGTCCCGGGCGCATCACAGGAACTCCAGCTGGGGGCCGGATCCGTCGGGTTCGGAATCGCCAGCTGCTTCGACGAGGGTCGGGGACAGGTAGAGGGACTCGTAGGTTATGTCCCGTCGTCCGAGCAGAGTCGCCTGACTCGACCGGCCCGCCTTGATCTCCAAGCGCACGAGCCCAAGCGATTCCGGCAGATCCGTGCCGAAGCGCTTCTGGCCGGTTCGTCCGTCGTAGGAGACCGCGAACATGATGCCGCGCGACGTCAGATCTGCGAGAGCATCGCAGAACAGATCGTGGTCGATGCTGGGAGAATACCGCTGGTCCCGTGAGCGACAGACCCCTTGGTACGGGGGGTCCATGTAGACCAGATCCGACGCGGAACACCTTCCGAGAACCTCGCCGTAGTCCTCCGACGTCACGCGCGTTCTGCCCCCGAGGAGCCCCGAGACGCCAAGCAGGCGACGTCTCATCTCCGACGGCCGTACGCCCCGACGGCGGTTGTCGGGCGTGTTGTTGAACTCGCCGTTCGAGTTGTAGCGCACGGCGGCCTTGACGCAGCGAGCCAGGATGAACAGGAAGTCGGCCGGATCGTGCACGCGGTTGAATCCGGTCGCGGACTTCGTCGAAGTACCTGCGTTCCCGACCGTCCTGGTCGTTCCAGAGAAACGCATAGCGGTCCGAGAGCCCTTCGGGACGGTCGAGGATCTCCCTCCAGAGGGCCGCCAGCGGTTCGTGGGCGTCGTTGATCCAATAGCGGGAAGCGCCCCGCCTACTTGCAAACGCAATCGACAGGGCGGCGGACCCGGCGAACGGCTCGACCAGTCTCGGCACCGAACTGGGCAGATGGCAGAGAATCTGGGGCGCAATCCGTCGCTTGCTCCCCTGGTAGGGAAAGGGCTGGGGCACGTCCCGGGGCTCGATCTCGACACCTCCTCGGCCGCCCCACCGTTCGTATCTCCGTCCGACCATGTCATCCACGATAGACTCCCCCCGGAACGGTGGCAACGATGGGGCATGTCCGCACGCTTGCCGCTGGGCGACGCCGGGCCTCAAAGGCCGGGCGTGGCACCCGCGGATCAGCCGCGCGTCCCTCCCGCGGGAGCGCGCGTTCTGGCTCCTGTGCGCCTCATAGTAGGCCCGCAGGATGGCATTGATCCGGGTCTGGTATCCCCTGCCCTGGGCCTTCAGCCACGCCAAATGCAGCTTCAGTCCAACGCGGTCAGGTGGCCGGCAGCACCCTGATGTCGGGACACTCGCGGAGCGTCCGGTCCGCCGTCACCAAAGTGAGCCCGTGAACCATGGCGGTGGCCGCGATGAAGCGGTCGGCCGGATCGTCGTGGGGAAGGCGGATGCTGCGGCTTCGGAGCCCGATCTCGTGGGTCACGGGGAACTCCCGCATCGGCCTGGTCGCGAGGGCCGAGCGGATCCACCACCAGGGATCGGGAGCGAGTTCGACCGTGCCCTTCTCCGCGAGAAGCAGCGCTCCCAGATGCTCACGGGGGAAAGAGCCACGGTGCTTTCAGGCTTCGACAGAGCGGCGCGGGCCCGCTCGCGCATCAGTTCGTAGCTTAGATCCGGGACCGCATACCGACTCAGGAGATGGCGCAGTTCGCCCTCCAGCGAGCGGTGATTCCGCTTGGCCCGCGCCTTGAGCCTCGCGATGACCTCGTCGTCCACGTTCCTGATCGTGAGTACACCCATCCGTGTGCCTCCGTATTCGATGACGAATACAGAATGTAGTGGAAATGCAGGCGTTATGCCAGCTTTGGCTCGGCCACCGACGCCGGCTTATCATGCAGGGATGGATTCATCTTCGACCGGCGGCCGCATCATTCTGTCGGACAACCTCCCCGTGCTTCAGGCGATGGAGGCCGGGAGCGTGGCGTTGATCTACGTCGATCCCCCGTTCAACACCGGCAGGATCCAGAGTCGCACCCGGATCCGGGTCGAGCGGGACGCCGACGGCGACCGAACGGGATTCCAGGGGACGCGCTACAGAACCGAAGTCGTCGGCCGGAGCGGCTACGACGACCGTCATGACGACTACATCGGCTTCCTGGAGCCCCGCATCCGCGAGGCCCGCCGGATTCTGGAGCCGACCGGTTCGTTCTTCCTCCACATCGACTACCGCGAGGCACACTACTGCAAGATCCTGCTCGACGAGATCTTCGGCCGCGCTTCGTTCATGAACGAGATCGTCTGGGCCTACGACTACGGCGCCCGCTCGAAGCGGAGGTGGCCGGCCAAGCACGACACGATCTTCTGGTACGCGAGGGATCCCAGGGCGTACACCTTCAACTTCGGCGAGATGGACCGGATTCCCTACATGGCTCCGGGCCTGGTCGGCAGGGAGAAAGCCGCCCGCGGCAAGACACCGACCGACGTCTGGTGGCACACCATCGTGAGCCCGACCGGACGGGAGAAGAAGGGCTATCCCACCCAGAAGCCGCTCGGGATACTGGAGCGCATCATCAAGGTCCACTCCCGGCCCGGCGACACCGTGCTGGACTTCTTCGCCGGAAGCGGCACGACGGGCGAGGCGGCGGCACGTCACGGCAGGAACTACATCATGGTCGACTCGAATCCCGAGGCGGCGCGGATCATGGCCGAACGCCTTGCCGGTTACGGTGTGGAGGCCGTCGGGTTCGACCGGGAACCCGGCGAAGCGGTCCAGGGCAGTCTGTTTGCGTCGAGTGCCGCGCCCACGAAGCGGCCCGCGCGATGATCAGGGATCCCGAGGTCCGGATGCCGGCTGCGTTGGCGGAGAGCTTGAAGGGCGAATACCGGTCCAAGAGGGCGAAAGGCTTGCATCATGCGACGCATCCTCACCGCCGTCGGCGCAGCCGTCATCGGCGCCGCAATCGCCACGGCACCACGGGTGCTGAAGGGCACCATCGTGGGCAGGTGGCTCGGGATCACCGAGCCGGAGCCCTCCCCGGGGAACGCCGACCCTCCAGCGAGCGGGAGCCGCACGCTCGCCGGGAACCGCATCGTGAACCTCTACGTGATTCTACTTCGGGACGAGGTTTGGCGTCGCGACCGGAAGTTGAGGGAGATGAACCCGCACTATCGGGCCGAGAAGCAGTGCGTTTACGTCGGCCAGACTTCGCTCAATCCCGAGAAGCGCCTGGGACGCGATCTGCAGAAGAGGGGCTACGCAGTTTGGTGGAATTGACGGCTTCGGCTCCGTAGGCTGTCAGGCCGATGCCGGTCGAGGTCCCGCCGTCCCGTTCCGGGTGGACCTGGCACCGCCGCGACCGGCCG
>CAZTOF010000413.1:0-8608 GCA_964615515.1 uncultured Gemmatimonadaceae bacterium | reverse complement strand
GCGACGGACGCCGACCGCAACGCCAAGCCTGACGGCTACTGCCAAGCGAGGAGGAAGGGGGGTGGATCGTGAGGTTCGTGGCCATGGGCAGAAGGGAGGAGGAGCACGGCACCTTCTACCCGCAATCGCCGGTCATCGACTTACCCCGCGAGGAGATCACACGCGAGGTTCTGGCGATGATCGCCGAACGGTGGCGGGTGCGGCTGAAGGCGGACGAGGTGGCGCTGTTCCACACCGTGCCGGGGAAGCCGGTGCGGGAGTGCGAGATCGTCGTCAAGACGGGGGGCTGGGACGAATGAAAGCCCCGGCGGGCGGGAGGGCTCACCCCCTTCACGTCCGACTGTGGGAAGGAGACGCCTTCCCTGATCCATGGATTCCAAGGGGGGATACCATGACCGTGCAGGAGTTTTTCAAGGCGTTCGAGGAAGCGCAGAGGCACCGCGACCTGCGGTGGCAACTCTCGCCCGAGGATGCGGACGGCGGACCCGCGCTTCGTGCCTACGACACGGAGACGGCGCACCGTCCGGGGATGTGCATGTGCCCCGTCGTGGCCGTCATCCATCACCGCGACCCGGAATCGCCCATCGAGACTTCGAGCAGCCAAGGCGACATGGCCGACGCGCTTGGGATGGCGGTGCGCGACGTGGCCGACCTGACCCAGGCGGCAGACGCTTCGCGGGTGTTCGACACCGATGGCGAGATCGTGCCGCTGTTCGATCCCGAGTACCGGGCGAGGCTCCTTGAGATCGCCGGACTGGAGGTGGATTGCCCATGCGCTTGAGAACGATCTACAACGGCGGGACCGACTCGGAATCGCGCATCTACGAGACCGGCGACGACGACTGGCCGTTCCATGTCGAGACGCCGCGGGGGGCGTGGAAATGCTCCGACCTTCCCCCGGCGCTGATGGTCGCGAACCGGGCAGGGAAGGACATTCCCCGCAAGCCCATCGTCTTTCACGACATCGGGACCAAGACCGCCGGGATACCCGCGTGATGCGAAGCGTCCACGACCACATCATCCGCTACGACGGTCCCTACGCCATCGCCCGCAAGTGCCGGGTGTGCGGGCACACCGTCGTCAAGCGCAAGGAGCGCCGCCGACCGGGCAGGGGATGGGGGTTCCGGCACGGCAACAAGCTCAACGGGAAGATCATCCGCCACATCCGGGCGGAACATCCCGAGATCGAGTAGGGACCAACGGGCGGGAAGGCTCACCCCCTTCCCGTCCCGTCTGTGGGGAGGAGACGCCTCCCCTTTCCATGGCAATCCCAGGGGGTACCCAATGCGCGTGATCGAACCCGAGCGGACGGTCATCAAGCAGGAAACGCCGTGCGCCTGGTGCGAGAAGGAAGACCCGGACCATCCGCCCGCCGATGCGGTCGCCGTCGTGGACGGGATTCCGCTTTGCGACTTCTGCCGGAAGCTGCACGCGGGCGACCCGGAGGCGACCGGCATCGAGTAGGTCCAGAGACGGCGGGGCTCATCCTCTGCCGTCTCCTTCGCGGGGAAACCGCTTTCCCGCACTCACCCCATGACAGGAGGGGGATCAGATGGACCCGAAACTCGAACAGCCGTTCGTCGAGGAAGTGCGTATGCTCGCCGACGAGGTGGACGAGCGCCTTGAGAGGCTCTCGAACGACTTCGGCGACGGCACGAAGCCGGGACGGCCCATGCTGCCGAAGATGCAGAGGGTCTACGATATCTACTCGGGAGCGAACCGGAGGGCGACGGCCGCAGCCGAGGGAAGGACGGAACGTCCCCGCTCCGGCCTTCAGGAGCGGGTGCTCGGCTACGCCAACAAGCTGTGCGACGACGTGAACTACTCGGACAACCCTAGCGGCTACGTCGGCGAGATCGAGGACACCCACCGGGCGCTCCTCTGCATCGGCTTCAAGCCCGACCACCAGATCATCCTGCGCTTGCAGGAGGTCTACCACGACGCCTACAGGGCGCTGTAGGACAGCCGTGCGGGGCTCACCCCCCCGCACCGGCCTTGTGGGACGGAAGGTCCGTCCCCGTTCCTTGTCACGAAAGGACCACCACCATGTTGGAACCAGACGAAGTGCGCCAAGCCGAGCAGGAAAGGCGCAACCTTTGCGGGGCGTTTCTGATCCGCTGCAAGGGCCATCTGGACCGGCTCGCCCAGGCGGGGCTCGACACGCGGATCGTCCGCGAGCTGGTTCTGGTCCACACGCTGGCCGTACTGGCCTGCGACCGCGTGGACTCGGAGAAGTGGATCGAGGACATCAACTGCCAGTCCTTCTGGGACTCGCTCGACCTTCCGGTCACTGCCGACGAAGGAGCGATGTTCGCCGAGCGACAGGTGGCGGGTGGACTCAACATGCTCGCCCGAAACATCCACAAGGCGTTCACGAGGCTGTGGAACGCCTACGGCGAGGAGATCGAGCAGGTGATCGGATGCCCGCCCGAAATGGACGGGTTGCACCGGGCGCTCGACCGGGTGCGGACAGAGGTGGCCGACTGCGGCACCGACGAGCGTGAGGCGATCTACCAAGGCGGCTACACCGACGCGATGAAGGATGCCGACAGCGTGCTCGAAACGGTGCTCGCGTATCTCGAAGACGCCGACGTGAACGCATTCATCCCGTGGACCGACTCCAAGGGGCGCAAGCATGAAGGCGACCCTTCGGCGCGCATTTCCGTCCTGCACCGCAGGGTCAAGGCGTTGAAGGAGGGTGCGGGTCATGCCTGACTGGATCACCAACCGTCTGGAGATCGGCCACGACGGCGACGAGGTGCTCGAAGAAATCTTCGACACGCTGACCACGACCGACGACGACGGCCACGTCTACATCACCTTCGCCAAGCTGATCCCGAAGCCCGAGGACGTTTCCGACCCCAACGAGTGGTGCGAGAGGCATTGGGGGACGAAGTGGGACGCCTGCCACAGGAGGGTGGCGAAGTGCGAGACCGGCGACGCTGGATACGGCCACGTCCTCCTCATCTTCGACACTGCTTGGAGCCCGCCCGAGAAGGTCATCGAGGCAATCGAGGAGCGATGGCCGGGCGTGGACATCGGCGGGGGCTGGGTGCAGGAAGGCTACGAAGCCTGCGGTTCGTTCTAGCGGACCCGAGGTGGCCGGGGGATCACCCCCCCGGCCGCCTTTCCCGGCTGTTCGCCCGGAACAGCCAATCCGAACCGTCCGACAAAGGGGGATGCCAATGCGGATGGAGGAAGTGGCACGGCATGTGCTCAAGAGGGCGAGGGAGATCATCTCGTCGCCGGAACGCTGGACGAAGAAGGCGTTCGCCAGGGACGCCGAAGGGACCAACCTGAAGCTGCGGTGCGGCAACGGTAAAGGTGCCGGAGACCGGATCGCGAGACATCGCGACGCCGTGTGCTGGTGCCCGGACGGGGCGATCCGCAAGGCGCTGGCGGAGCTTCACGCATCGAATCGCTACCCGGACGCCAAGTGGGACTTGGTGCGGGCGCTCGCGAGGCACGGGTTGTGGGACGCGCTCGTGAAGGCGGGAGCGAAGGTGGGACTCACCCACGACGACAACCACCGCCCCACCATGTGGTCGTGGAACGACGAGAAGGCCATGACCCACGAGGCGGTTCTCGAAGCGTTCGACATCGCCATCGACGAGCCGTTCCGCAGCGCTACGAGAGGAGCCTGACCCGAGGTGGCCGGGGGATCACCTCCCCCGGTCGCCCGTATGGCCGTTCACTCCGAACGGCTTCCCACCGTCAGCAAGGGGGATACCATGCAGACGACGAGCAGGACCATCCGTGCCGAGAAGGGTTGGGCGGACAGGAGCGACCACCACGTCACCAAGGTGTACGCCGGAGAGGACCGCATCGGTCTGATCTACGGAGACTTGGACGGCAATCCCACGTTCGACTGGACGCCGACCGTTCTCGGACTCCAGAAGTATCCGGAGTTGTCGGAGGTGAGGGATTTCGTCCCCGCCCCGACCGTCGAGGAGGTTCTCGGCCGGGTGCGCGAGGCGCTGGGGGCGAAGGAGGTGACGGTGCCGAAGCCGGACGGACGGCCCGAACCGAGGCTGTCCACCGACTACTGCGGTGAGTTGTACATCGTCGTCGATGACGAAGGCGAACCGCAGTCCGAGTACCAGAGCGACCCGAACGTAGCCCACCGGCTTCGCAACCGGATCGACCCCGGCCACCGCATCTACCGGGCGTGCTACCGCATCATCGACGAGAACCCCGTCGTCCACGACGCCGGGACGAAGTGACCTGCAAGGACCGGGAAGCCATCAGAGGCTCCCGGTTCCATCTCGGACACCATTCGGGTGTCCGTCCCATCCCCAAACAGGAGGGGAACCAATGGAGTCTGCGAGGAAGGAGATCACTGCGCGAGCGATTCTGCGAGAAGCCGCTCGCCACATCGAGGCGAACGGGTGTCTGTTCGGCGCCTGGAACAGCGGAGACGACACGGCGGACCTGCCGCCCTGTTGCTGCCTCGTCGGCACCATGCGCCTCGTGGCGGGACTGCCACCCACACCGCCCGACATCGAGGAGTTCGAGACCGAGGCGCTCACGCTCGCGGCCGTGGCTCTGGCCGAGCAGACGAAGCCCGAGCGCATTTCGCTGGGCTGGGAGCGCCACGGCACCGACCACGACAGCGAGCTGACCCTGACCGAGTGGTCGGACCACTACGCCGATGTCGAGGCGGTGCGCAGCAGGAGGCGCGGAGGCCACGAGTGCCGCCGTCTCGAACACGCCGACGGCGACCGCGAGCACATCGTGTCCGTGATGCGGCACGCCGCCGACAGGTGCGCGGAATGAGCGCCCCGAAGCGGTTCGTCCGCCCCAACTGGGTCCACAACGAGCATCACTCGACGCGGGGCGACCACGGATCGACCGTCACCGTGATGACGCTCCACAGCGAGGAGGCCGCCGAGTGGATGCGCGATCACGTCGCGTTGCCCGACCATCTGGAGGCCAGGTGCGAGAAGGGTGGCCCCATCCCCATCGAGCGGCGCTACGTTGGCCAGATCGTCACCGCACTGGACCGCCACCTGGGCATCACGTACAGGCCGGAGGAGGTGCGGGCATGAGACTCGACCGGTTCCTCAAGTGCCTGACCGCCATCGAGTGGCAGACGGAGGGGCCGGAAGGGCTCATTCGCACCACGAAACTGTTCCCCGCCGATCCCGACAAGTGGGACAACGAGTTGCAGATGGACGGGCCGGAACGCCGTTGTCCGCTTGCCGCCGTCGCCGACTGCTACACGGATGCCGACGTGGAGGACTTCGCCGAGGCGACGGGACTCGACGAGGCGATGTGCTCGGACATCATCAGCGCGGCAGATTACGACGCCGGACTCGATCACGAGGGCAATCAGCGCCCGTTCACGAAGGGGCGCTCCGTCGAAAGCCTGCCCCAGCTTCGCGAGCAAATGCTCCGGGCGTGCGGACTGCCGGTCCACACCTGACCCGCCACTGCGGGACGAAGCGGTTCAATCCCGCTTCGTCCCCTTCTCTCCCCGCCATCCGGGCGGGAGACTCACCTGCCAGACAGGAGGCAGACCCATGCAGTCTCTGAACAAGGTGTTTCTGATCGGAAGAGCCGGTTCCGATCCCGACGTGCGCGTCACCGCCGGAGGAAGGAAGGAGGCGAGGCTGTCGCTCGCCACCGGCAACCGCTACCCCGACCACGAGCGCAAGGACTGGCACCGCGTGATTCTCCACGACCGTCTCGCCCAGGTCGTCGAGGACTACGTGTCCAAGGCCGACAAGCTGTTCGTCGAGGGGTACGTCCGCTATGGCTCCTATGAGCGGGACGGGATCACGATTCCGACCATGGAGGTCGTCGCCCGGGAGTTGGTGCTGCTGGAGAGCGCCCGGTGATCGGGTTGCCGGTGGGCGAGAAGCCCGAGGAGCGCGTCTGCAAGCGGTGCGGATCCGACAACGTGACCGCACAAATCGAGGCGACATGGAATCCCCGTTGGAATACCTGGGATCCCACAGGCGAGGTCGCCGCCTACTACTGCCATGCGGAGAAGTGCGGAGGGCTGGAGACGAAGATCGAAGCGAGGCCGCAAGCGTCATGACGAAGGGGAAGTACCGGAGAAGCCGACGTGCCGAAGAGGAATCACGGTTCCTGTGGTTCGGCGTCGGCCTCTTCATCGGCTTGCTGGCGGGAATGGTGTTGTCGGCGGTCATCACCATCTGGACCACAACCTTCGACCATGACCGCGCAGGCGGTCGCGGCCGTGGTCTTCGGCGGTGCCGTCAGCATCATCGCCATCATCTGGCTCGGGCGGAGGTGAGGCGACAAGGCGAGGGGGAGTGTCAAAGCTCTCCCTTCGCCCTCTCTCGGAGTGGATTCGCCGCTCCGTTCGCGCAACAAGACGTTCTGGCTGTCGGTGGCCTACTCGAGCTGCCCCGAGTGGGCGAAGCCGTTCCTCGATCGCAACCATTGGGGATCGGCGACCGTGGACCATCTTCGGATCACGGTCACCCAGGTGCTCACACGGGCGTTGCTCGCGCACCTGGCGCTCAAGTGCGAGTGCGGCGAGCCCGCCACGGGCTTCGCGCTCGACCCGGACGGCATGAAGACGATGGGCGAGGGCGACGTGGACGAGCGTGAGGCGTTCCCGCAGTGCCACGATTGCCAGTACAGGAGACCGGAAAGGAGGTCGGCATGAAGCACATCGCGATTCAGCACAGGAGCGAACGGGGGCGCCCATGGCAAACGCTCGTCAGCTTCGAGGCGGACGAGGGCGAGCACGATCCCGATTTCAGGTCCGAGTTCATGGAGGCCCTCGACGCGATGCCCGTCGAGTTGGGCGACGAGTTCCGCATCGTCGAGGCCCATCCCAAGGGCCACCACTTCATCCTCACACGGCGGAAGGACGGGCTTCCCGCCCCGATGCCCGAACCGTGGACGGCCAAGACCTACACGGCGAGGGACGAAGCGATCATCGCCGCCAAGGTCGCCGCCGTGAAGCTGGGCCACCCGGTCGTCGTCACGCGGGTTCGCTCCGGGGGACGGATGAACGACGAGGTGACGGTCTGCAACGTGAGCACGTCGTTCTTGGCGACGAGGCGGCTGAACGCTTGAGAACGGCGGGGGCTTCGCAGGGCATGGCAAGGCGAGGCGTGGCACGGCGAGGCAGGGCGAGGCGCGGCAAGGCATGGAGAAGGAGTAGGAAGGCGAAGGGGGCGTCACAGCCCTCTTCATTTCATCTGTCTCGGAGTGGATTCGCCACTCCGTTTGGTCCCAACGAGAGGGGGATACTTATGTCTCGGGACATGAGCACCACGACGAAGCCGCCGACCAAGACCGAGGCGCTCAAGGAGGTCAAGGCGATCCTCGACCGGCCGCCCGCCTGGGACGCCACCAACATCGCCGGACGGCTTTCGAGGCACTACGGCGTCAAGGCGTTCGGGTACAAGAGCGGAGGACGGCCATGAGTGCCAGCGAGGAGGCTCGGAAGCTCGAGGAGCGGATCGGGCAACTCGAAGACATCGTGAGGAGGCAGGGCCAGAAGCTCCTGTACTTCGAGCGCCTCGAAGACGCCAACGCCGACAGGCTCCATCCGCCCACCGACGCCGTGAGACTGCCGAACGGCACGATCCGGTTCGGCCAGAGGGAGGTGTGATATGGCCAACACCAACTGCCTCGAAGGGCTCGCGTGCCCGAAGTGCGGAAACGACGGGCGGCTCTACATCCACGGCATGAGCGTGTTCGAGGTCTTCGACGACGGCACCGCAAGGCACTGGAACGTCGAGTGGGACGATGACTCCCACACCGTATGCCCCATCTCCGACTGCAAGTTCGAGGGTAAGCTCGGCGAGTTCCGCGACCCGCCGGTCAAGCAACAGGCTCTGACCATCACGAAGGACGAGGCGTTGCATCTGATGAAGAGCCACGTCGAGCCCTGGGCGGTCGTGGACAGGCTCGCCAAGCGGCTCGGGATTCCGATGTGCAACTGCTGCCGCAGCGACGGAAGACCTGCAGGTGGCCACGGAGACCCGTGAGGCACCGGCGGGCGAGCGCACCGAGGACGGCGGCTTCCCCGTCGCCACGGTGCGCCTCTGCGGCGGCTGTGCGGAGTTCTTCGACGAGCAGTGACCCACCACGGGTGCCGGGGGATCAACACCCCGGTGCCCGCTTCTCTGCGGGTTGGAATCGCCACGCCCGCATCTTCACCACCCATTGGAGGGGGGATACCACCATGAAGTCACCAGTCAGAGTGACGGTTCACTACGAAGGCCACGAGCCCGCCACGCTCCACCTCGACAGGCAGCAGGTCGACGACTGGATCGAGGGCAAGGCGGAAGCCGCCGGCCGCGACGTGAAGGATCTCGGATCGTTCGCGGGCGTCATCGCCCGGCACATCCGGCTGAACCTTCAGAACGACGAAGGGATCATGTACCGATGAGCGCCGAAATGACCGTGCGCGAGAAGTTGGCATCCGATCTGGCCAAGGAGTAGGCGTTGCGCCTTCTCGCCACGGAGTGGTGGGAGGGAATGGATGACGACGAGGTTGCCCGGATTCAGCTTCGGCAGGACCGGCTCTGTATGCCGTTCGCGGAGTTCCAGAAGCGGGTGAGCGCCACGCTGGGCCGCCCCGTCTACACCCACGAGTTCGGCAGCGTCGGCCGTGCCC
>CAZTOF010000412.1:0-1931 GCA_964615515.1 uncultured Gemmatimonadaceae bacterium | reverse complement strand
GAGCCAGCCCGTGGTCCATGAGGTGCGTGACCCCCGTCTCGGAGGTCTCGAGGTAGGCGGGGACCAGGGAGAACACCGCCCTCAGCGCCGCGGGATCGCGCACGTAAAGCACCGAGCAGTCGACCGGCGTGAAGAGCCACTTGTGCGGATTGATCACGATGGAGTCCGCGTGTTCCCACCCCGCGAAGTGGTGCCGCAGTTCGGGAAGCGCCGCGGCAACCCCCGCGTAGGCCGCGTCGACGTGCAGCCACAGTCCCCGCGAACGCGCGACCTCCGCGACGGCCCCGACCGGATCGACCGCCGTGGTGGAGGTGGTCCCGATCGTCGGCACCACCGCCAGGGGACGGAACCCCGCCGTTACGTCATGGTCGATCGCTTCGGCCAACGCCGCAGGATCCATCGCCCGGCCCGGCCCGGTGGCGACCGCGCGAACCCCCCGCCGCCCCAACCCCAGCGCGTGCACCGCCTTGAGCACCGAGGAATGCGCCTCGCGCGACGTGTACACCGTGCCGGGCGGAGCCGCCGCCAACCCCCCCTCCCGCGCCTCGGGAAGTCCCCGTTCCCGGGCGGCGGCGAGCGCCACAAAGGTGGAAGTGGAGGCCGTGTCGTTGATCGTTCCGCCAAAACCCGCCGGGAGACCGACAAAACCACGCAACCAGCCCAGCGTCACCTCCTCCAGCTCGGTCGCCGCGGGTGCGCTCTTCCACACCATCGCGTTCACGTTCAGCGCCGCGGCCAGGAGTTCGCCCAGGATGCCCGGCCCCGATCCCGAGACCGCGAAGTAGCCGAAGAAGGAGGGGTGGTTCCAGTGCGTGACTCCGGGGAGGATCACCGACTCGAAGTCACGCAGGAGGGCCTCGGCCGTCTCTCCCGCGACCGGGGCCTCCGGGTCGAGCGCATCGCGCACCTCGCCCGGCTTCACCCGCGCCAACACGGGATACTCCTCGATCCGATCCAGGTAGTCGCTCACCCAGTCGATGAAGCGATGGCCCCACTCACGGAACTCTCCGGGGGCCATCCCCCCGGGACCGGCAGCGGGGTTCAGCCGGCCTTCCGGCGATGCCTCGTCGTCCGCCGCTCCGGCCCCCTTGCCGGCCGTCACTCGCCCCCGATCCGGGCCATGTGCCTCATGATCCGCCGGCCCTCGTCCCGGAGCGCCCGGATCTGCTCGCGCACCTCGCTCAGGTCTTCCGGGCCGAGCGGCTTGGGGACACCCGAACCGTGGATGAGGCTGAAGAAGAGGAGGTCGGTGTGGCCGACGCTGGCCTGGGTCACCCCGATGTCCACCGTTCGGTTGAGCTGCAGGACCTCGCGCAACCGGAGTCCGCGGCCCCCACCCGCGGGCGGCCGCTCGAAGATCACGCGCACGATGATCTCGCGCAGCATCTGGAATTCCTCGATGACCTCACCCGCCGACAGGCCGCGCCTTGCCGCCATCGACCCGAAAAGCTCCGCACCCTCCGACCAGAGCGGCAGGATCTGGGTGCGGTACGGACCGAGCATCCCGGGAAGCAGCGACACGAGCCCGCGGCAGAACGGCCTCACCACCGACTCGTTGGCCCGGGTCCAGGAGCCGTGGCTCCCCAGAAGCCCTTCGGCCCATCGTTCGGCGATTCCGGGGGACCGCTCGCGCAGCCACCCGGCGAGGTCACCGGGAACGGAGAGGGAGGGGTCCGCCGTGCGCGGACCCGAATCGCCGGTCGGCCCGAAGGTCATGTTCAGCACGCCCTCATTCTATCGTCCCCACATCCCCGTCGCCAGAATGCCCCCCCTTGTCCTCGTCCGCGGCCGGTTGCCGCCATGCCGGACGCACCCGCAACCGGATGCTCGCCCGCGTGCCCCTGCCGACCTCGCTCTCCACCTCGAGCACACCCCCCCACGAGTCCACCAGCCGCTTGGCGATGGCGAGCCCGAGCCCGCGAAGTAGCCGA
>CAZTOF010000411.1:0-2341 GCA_964615515.1 uncultured Gemmatimonadaceae bacterium | reverse complement strand
CCTCGCCAGGCGCCGCTTCGCGCGCCGCGCCGCCATCGTGGCCGCGGTGGCCGCCGGCGCCGCGCCCGCGGCATGGGGCGGTGCCCGCCTCCTCGCCGGGCTGCCGGTCTTCCGCGTCCAACGGGTGGAGGTCGCCGGGCTCGGCTATCTCACCCGGGACGGCGTGCGGGCCGCAGCCGGAGTGGACACCTCCACCTCGGTGTGGGAGAGCACCGGCGACATGGCGGCACGCCTCGAGTCGCACCCCATGGTCGCGGCGGCGCGGGTCGAGCGCGTACTGCCCTCCACCCTGCTGCTCGACGTGGAGGAAGCCGTGCCGGTGGGACTGGTGGCCTCGCCGCTGGTCGAGCCGGTGGACAGGAGCGGCAACGTGCTTCCCGTGGATCCCACGGACCCCATCCTGGACCTGCCGCTCCTGCGCGTCGTCTCCCGGCGCGCGGCGGTCTCGTGGGGCATGCGAATCCTGGCCCGCGACGTGGGGCACCTGCTCGACGTGGCTCCCGAGGTCTTCGCCGTCGTCTCGGAGGTCCGCCTCGGCGACGGCGAAGCGGCTCTCCTGCTCGGCGACGAGGGGCTCAAGGTGCGGTATCTGCCCCCGATCTCCGAGCGGCGCGTGCGCGAGGCGGTGATCGCCCTGAACGACGCGCACGAGCGCTTCCCGGGGCGCGTAACACACGAAATCGACGTCCGCTACGCGGATCTGGTCGTCGTGCGGACCACGCCGGCGGCGGATGCGGAAGAGGAGGCGGGCGGATGAAGACGATGCTCGTGACCGGCCTCGACATCGGGTCGACCTCGACCCGCGCGGTCATCGGCGAATGCGTGTGCGAGCTCCACCGCCCCGAAGTCCGCGTGCTCGGCGTGGGTCGCTCGCCCACCGACGGCGTGCGCAAGGACGCGGTCACCGACCTCGAGGGGGCCACGGAGACGATACGCCGGGCACTCCAGGAGGCCGAACTGATGGCGGGGATGCGCGTCGACCGGGTGTACGTCGGTGTCTCCGGCGACCATATCGACGTGAACCGGTCGGTGGGGGTGGTGGCGGTCGCCACCGAAGAGATCGGACCTCGCGACGTGAAGCGAGTCCAGGCGGTGGCGCGGACCGTGCCCGTGGTTCGGGACCGGGAGCTGCTGCACGCCATCCCGCAGAACTACTTCGTCGACAACCACGGAGGCATCAAGGATCCCGTCGGGATGTCGGGCACCCGCCTGGAGACGGAGCTCTACCTGGTGACCGCCTGCTCGACGGTGCTCGGCAACATCGTGCGCGCGGTGGAGCGGGCGGGCTACCGCGTCCAGGATACGGTTCTGGAGCCGCTGGCGGCGTCCCGCGCCGTACTGGCCGAGGACGAACGGGAGCTGGGCGTGGCCATGATCGACATCGGGGGCGCCACCACCGGCTTCTCCGTGTACTACGAGGGAAGAATCCGGCACCTGGAGGTGCTGCCCTTCGGCGGCAACACCATCACCAGCGACCTGATCCGCGGGCTGTCGGTACCCTTCGCCGAGGCCCGCAGGATCAAGGAACTGCACGGGTCCGCCCGGGCGCGCCTGGTGGACCCGTCGGACTTCATACAGCTCCCCACCACGAACGGAAGCAGCCGCAAGGTGGCCCGCGCCGAGGTCGCGAAGCTCATCGAAGAGCGCCTGGAGAGCATCTTCCGGCAGATCGACCGCAGGCTCCGGGACGTCTTTCCCCAGGTGTCCCTGGGCGCGGGGGTGGTGATCACGGGTGGGGTGGCCGTCACGCCCGGGATCGTCGAGGTGGCCAGGAGGTGCCTCGCGGCGCCCGTGCGCATAGGGGCGCCCGGCGAAGGGCTCTCGGGGCTGCTCGACGTGGTCTCGGGGCCGGGCTTCGCGACGGTGGCCGGGCTGGCGCTCCGCGGGGCGGACCATTTCACGGAAACCGGGGCAGGCGTGTCCACGGCGACCTCGGGCGTGGTCACCAGGGTGGGCGCGTGGCTCAAGGAGTTCTTCTAGGCGGAATCGAAACGGAAGGTACACACCACCGGGACTCGCGTCCCAGCAAGGAGATGAGAAGATGATTTTCGAACTCGACGAAACCCCGCGTAACCGTGCGCTGATGCGCGTTGTCGGGGTGGGGGGCGCCGGGGGCAACGCCGTGAACCGGATGATCGACGAGAAGCTCGAGGGCGTCGAATTCATTTCGGCCAACACCGACGGCCAGGCCCTGTCCGCCTCGAAGGCCCCGTGCACGATCCAGCTCGGCAAGCGCCTGACCCAGGGCCTGGGGGCGGGCGCCCGGCCGGGTATCGGCCGCCAGGCCATCGCCGAGGATGCCGACGAGGTGCGAGCCGCGCTGGAGGGGGCCGATCTGGTC
>CAZTOF010000410.1:0-2922 GCA_964615515.1 uncultured Gemmatimonadaceae bacterium | reverse complement strand
CCCCAGCCGCGAGTCGAGCGCGGGACGCGCGTTTTCGACGATCGTGACCCCGGCGCTGTCCCGGACGGTGCTCCGCGGGCCTCCGGCCCCGTCGGGTCCGGCCACGCACGCCGCCCCGAGGACGCCACAGAGGACACCAGGGATGATCGCCCGCAGTGCCCAGGGGGTCCGCACCGATCGCGTGGCCTGGATGGCTCGGCTGGTCATGACTTGTCCAGCGAATAGAGGCGGACGTATTCGACGCCCTGGGCGTCGCTCCATACGCCGAGCAGGTAGTCGTCGCCGATCTCCAGGCCGGGAGCCATGTCCGGGATGAACCCCCGGTCCAGCCGCGGCGGCACGGAGACGCTGCCCAGCCACGTGCCGTCGGGTGCGAAGACCTCGAAGGGCCCCACCTCGATTCCCGCGCCGAAGAACGGCTCCACCCAGAGATTCCCCATCGCGTCCAGGCGGATGGAGCGCAGGATCGGGAGCGTCGGGGCCCTGGGATCTCCCCTCCGACGCTGCGCCATCTGCTCCGCCTGTTGGCGCGAGACGCCGCCGTACGTGACGTTCGACTCGATGTACGCCTCGATTTCCGCGTCCACGTGGGCGCTCGTGACCGGCGTCGGCGCGATGTCGCGACGGAGGATCCGCGAGATCCTGCCGTCCGCAATCGAGAAGGACCGTACATCGAACGCCCCTGTATCGACGGCGGCGAGCGTCCCGGGAGCGATGGCGAACTGCGGTTCCTTCCCGAAGTCGTAGCTCACGAAGGCGATATTGTCGCCCGACGGCTCAATCACCTGCTCGCCGCCGGGGAAATCGGATACGGCCTCCATCGCCCCGTCCGCGAGGTCGAGGGTCGCGATTCGGATTCCGGGCCATCTGACGACGCCCCCATCGGGCATTTCGGTGCCGTCCGTAAGGGCCATGACCAGCGATCGGCCGGACACGCCGGCCGCCCTCCGGGGAATGGACCCCCGCCAGGGCGACTCGATCGGGATCGTGCGGGCCAGGCGCCCGGCCGGATCGAAGACCTGGGCGCGGGCGAGCGCGGCGTCGTAGGTGACGAGGGAGTCACCCGGGAGCAAGCCCAGGAAAGTCATGAACCGGTGTTCAGCCGGGCCCTCGCCTTCACCGGCCGCCCGCCACACGAATGTTCCGGCCCGATCGTAGCGGCGGAGTTCGCCGGACCCGCCATCTCCGACGACGATGTCGCCCGTGCTCAGGCGCACGGCCCCCACGACGTTGTAGAGTTGGTATTCGGGATCCCCGACAGCCGTGCCGATCTCGAGCAGGGGCTCTTCGTCCACCCTCCAGCCCTCGCCTGGTCCCCACGCCGGTCCGACCGCGGTGGCGATCGCCACTCCGGCCGAATCCGAAAGCCGCGTGCCGGCCTGTTCCCCGGCCAAACCGCGGGCCGGCAAGCCGGACACGGCCAGGAAGGAAAGGATGGCACCCGTCCGGACCCCAGGCCTTCGGAGACGACCGCGGACGCCGTGATCCATGACTCTCTCCCCGTGGCAGGTTCAGTCGTACCGAACCGGGGACACGATCAGCGCCCGCTTGGTTGCGCGGAGGTCAGCTCGTAAACGACGACGTTCTCCACATCCAGGTCGTCCCTGAGCACGCCGAGGACGAGCCCCCCGGCCACGTCGAGGATCCGGAACCTGCGTGGCGTCTCGACCTGTCCCAGCCACTCCCCGTCCGGGGAAATGACGGTGTACGGCGATCCTTCTTCCGGGTAGGCCGGACGGTAGGAGGGCAGCCACACGTTGCCGTCGGCGTCGGCGAAGGGGGTGCCGAAGAACGGCACCGGCTGGCCGATCATGGCGCGATACTCGGCCATGTCTTCCCGGATGATGTCCTCGCGCCGAGCTTCGGACCCTACGCGGTGCCTGCGGTAGAGCATCCGGATGTAGGCCTCGCCGCGCTCCAGGAGTTCCGCGGCCAGCAGGTTGGGCTCGGGTCGCCAGCGCACGATCTGGGTGACCATGCCGTCGGGCAGACGCCAGGTGATCTCGGGCCTGTCGGACCGGGTGTAGACGTACCGCCCCGCAGCCGCCGTGACCTCACCCATGGGCCGGATGATCGGGGATTCCTCCCCCGACCGCTGACTCGGGAAGTGGTCGTACGACGCGACGGTGTCGAGGGCGCGGGTTTCGATGTCGAACACGGTCATGTGTCCGGCGAGCCACTCGTCGTCGATATCGATCCAGAGACTGGCGGGGTGTCGGTTCCAGAGCAGCAGCTCGCCGGATGAGCCGATCCCGGCCACACCGAAGTGCCCTGCCCGGGGGAGGCTCGAGATGCGCGCGACCGAGTCGCCGACGAAGAGCGTGAGGCGGGACAGGCGATCGTCCGGCACGAGGACGCTGTCCCGGCCAAGGACGAACACGGCGTGGGGGGAGATGACTTCGCCCGGTCCCTCTCCGGCGGTGGCGAGCACCTCGTGCGTCGTGCCGTCCGGGCTCAGGACGACCATGCCGCTGTACCAGGCAACGACCGCGCCTCCATCCGGCAGGACCCGGCCGGCGTCAACGAACTGGAATTCGTAGTCGCCGGGGTTCGCGCCGTGCCGATACCGCGGTTCCGCCGCGAGGGCAAGGGCGCCTCGCCCGCCCGGCTGGCCGGCATACTCGACGATCCGCACGCCGGCGCTGTCCCGGACCTGGACGCCGAGGTCGTCGGTGGGCCCGGGGTCCCCCCCGCAGGCGGCGAGGGCCGACGCCAGGATCGGTATGTGGCTCCGCGTCGGTATGCGGCTCGGCACGTGTACGCGGCGGCTCACCGGGCGAAGGGGAGGTTTGCGATGTCGTACCAGTCGAGGGCTCGATCGGGAATGCGGTCGCCGTCGTCCGGGCCGACCTGCCGGTCCACCAGCACGACCAGCGTCGACCCCAGGAGGTCGAAGGCCCGGAGCCGGTCCCGGACCCGCAC
>CAZTOF010000409.1:0-4097 GCA_964615515.1 uncultured Gemmatimonadaceae bacterium | reverse complement strand
CTCCCGCACGAGTCCGCGACGGTGAACTCACCGATGCGAGGTCATGAGGTCCGGTTAACGGACCGGGGGCCGGGGGCGGCTCTCGCTGCCGCCCCCGGCCCCGGTCTTGTCAGGCCGTCACGGGCGCGTTGGCCGGACCGGCCGCGTTCCTGTGCGCCGAACCCGGCCCGGGTCGCGCGCTAGTTTCTCCGGTTGACCTCGATCCTCCGGCTGAGCGCCTCGTCGGCCTTCGGCAACCGGACTTTCAGGAGACCGCAGTCGAACTCGGCCGTGATCCCCTCCGCACGGATCGTGCGCGGGAGGGTGAAGGACCGGCGGAAGGTCCCGAAGCTGCGCTCCACGAGGTGCAGCTTGCCACTCTCCTCGCCCTCCTCGCGGGAATCGTGCTTCTCTCCCGAGATGGTCAGGACGTTGTTCTCCAGGCTGATCTCCACCTGATTCTCGGTCATGCCGGGAAGCTCGGCGGTCAGCAGGATCTCGTCGTTCCGCTCTTCCACGCTTACCGGAGGCACCCAGTCGGAGGCGTAGGTCAGGTTCCCGAAGTCCGAGTCACCAAAGATGCGGTTCATGCGGTTCGCAAGCGCATCCAGGTGGTTCCAGGAAACCGGCCGGCAGGTGTGCTTGGTCAGTGCCATTTTCTGTGTCCTTTCTCTGATGAAGGCGAATATGAACGGTCCTCATGCGACCGCCCGCGCTTCCTTGCAGGCTGCGTGCCGGCGCGGATCCGCCGTTTTGGCGGAAGAAGAGCACGCGGACGGCGGAGATGCTGCCAAATTGGCAACGGGGGACTGCCAAAATGGCAGGGTCAGCCGTGGCCTGACTGAAACACGGCGGGAAGTCGTCTAAAGTCAACCAGGACTGCACGATCTGCGCTTCCTGCCGTTGTACTGGACCCTGCTGGACCGTACCGCGAAAGCGGGAAAACCGGACTTGAATGGCGGGACTCCTGCGCGCGCCACCTCCTCGCCAAAGGACCTTTGGGCTCCGACCGCTGCTGCTTCACCTCCGGTGGTAGCGCCCCGCATCACGCGCGTGCTCGCACAGTTCATTTTCGTCGCATTCACTGTAGGCCAAAAGCCCGTCGAGGACCAAGTTGCGTCGCCGCGCCGGTCCGAGATCGACTTTCGCTTCGGCCGAGTCCGTCGCCGGGATGCGCATCGTGAATCCGGCTTGCCGCAGCGGCACCTTGCTCGTGGCCGCTGCGCAGGAGGTCCTCAGGGCAATGCGTGACCCTCTTGTCAGTCGGTCGTGTCGATCGCAGGCTGGCGGTCATTCGAGGCGGTCGTTACGCAACTGGCGAGGGCGGCAGTCGCCCGAGCTACTACCCTACCGCGAACAGAACGACCACCCACGACATGATCGCCTCCCGGATCCCAAGGCCCTGGCCTGACAGGGAAGCGAGCCCCCAGTCGTCGAGGACGAGGAGCCAGGTCTTGGCGAGCCCCTGAACGAGCTTCCGGTAGGAACCGTCGGCGCGGGCCAGGGCGAGTTGGTCGAGGAGGCAGGAGACGCGGAAGTAGAGCGACGAGATGCCGAGCTGGCAGGCCTGGTGGCCGAGGGCGCAGGCCAGATACGACTTCCTTGATCCACTGGGCCGAGGCGAGGCAAAGGATCAGGGAGACGAGTTCGCCGATGTCGGGCATGGCGAGTTGCTCCTCGAAGGCCTGGGCCATGCCGGCTATCGAGCAGCTCCCTTGTGAAGGCAGCGGTCTGGGGCCCGGTCTTTCGAGCCCAGCGGACGAGTCGCGACGGGGTCCACTCGAGGTGGGCGCGATGCGCGGCGGGCAGATGCGCCCGCACGGTCGTGTAGCCTCCCTTCCGGCGCCCGCCGACGTGGGCCACCACGCGCCGGTGCTTGAAGAAGACCTCGACCGTCGTTGCGCTGAGCCGGACTTCGACCTCCTCGCGCCTTAGCGCGTGCGGAACGCTGTAGAGGTGGCCGTCGACCTGGATGTGGCGGTCGAGGTTGACGCGCGCCTTGCGCTACTGGGCGTACTCGTACGTCCGGTTGACGTCGGGTTCGTACCGGCTCGCACGGCGCACCGCCGCCTTCTCGTTGTCCTGGATGACGAGCTCCGGCACCCCGCCCCAGTGCTCGAATTATGGTGAATAGCACATAATCCGAGATATGTTGCGGTCCGGATTATGTTGCGGAGGGTCCGGACGGTCCCTGGGCATGAGGAGCATTCCCAGTTCAGCGCCACATAATCTCCTTCGGTCATAGCGTGCCGAGGTAGGCCATCAGCCCCTTGCTCGCTTTCCACGGGCGATCCGGCTCGGGCTCTGCAGGGAGCCTACTTCCAGAACGCCGCCCGGGCCTACCGCCTTCCGGCGTATCCGGCGGGCCGCCAGTCCAGAACCGGCGGAGCCCCCGCAAGGTCCGCCTCGACCGCCTTCACGGCCTCCGCCACTCCGATTCCGCCGTTGATCCGGAAGGCCAGCATGTTTTGCGCGGCGTCCTGCCGCAGGTCTAGCGTGAAGGCGTCGCGGTGGCATCCGGGGGACGCGCACTCGACGTACACGGTCGGGTCTCGAGCGATGCTCCGGAGCAGCTCGTAGGTCGCCGGGTTGGTACCGTGGGCCAGCTCGTCCAGAAACCACGACATCATTGCCGATTCCGGCCTCCGCCATAGGCCCGCTTCCCATTCCCGCCGTACCCACTTCGCCAACAGCGCCTCGTACCGGGGACGATCGTTCGGGCATGGGCTTCCGGTCTTCAGCCTCACCGCATGGTCCCTGGCCACCCACCCGCGCAACGTGGGATCGGTTTCAGCGGCCTCGATCAACGCGGCATAGGCGGCCGCGGCGTACCCCCCATCCGATGGGCAACCGGCAATGCGAAAGGCACTCAACGAGATTTCCCCCGCCTTGACCTTGGCCGGGAAGTCGGCCGGGTCGAGGGGAAGAAGTGGGTGGGGCGGCACGTCCTGGGCCTTCAGCGAAAGGGGCGCTGCAAGGATGGCTGCGGCCGCCAAGATCATTACGGTCTTCATCGTTCGTCTTTCCATTTTCTAACGGAATAGGGGGCCTAGAAAACCCCGGACCATCTGCAAAACCCGCCGTGGGTCACTGGTGGGTAACTCCCCTGATTGTCCGTCCTACTCAAGACCAGTGGCGCAAGGGTGTCGGTGGGATCGAAAAGCACGATATCCCCCGTGTAGTTGGCGTGGACGTAGCCGTGTGAAGTCGCATAGCCGAAAGCGTCGTGGGCAAGGCTTTGAAGGGTCCACATGATGTCCTCCGCCGTATCCCCGGTGTGATTCGCGACAACCCGTTCCGCGAGGCCGCCCGCGTCCTTGCAGGTGGACGTGTTGATGGCCTTCTCGTTCTGGCGCTGGTGGCCCTTCCCTCCAGATCGACCGTAGGACTCGTGGGCCTGAACCCCTGTCCGGGCGTTTTGCGGGTTGCCCTTCGCGACGTTCGTCAGGTAGTCCCAATGGGTGAGCGTGTCCACGCCTCCCCCGGACTTGTGGCGGACCTCCCTCGGGCCGCTTTGGGTGATCCGCTCGTTGATCCGCCACTGCCGGGAGCCGATGGCGAAGGTTTGCGTCACGACGTAGCCGTATCCCGTGTTCGGGCCGTTCATGATGGTTTGGGTGGTCCACCCGCCTTCCAAAATCGCATTGCTCATCGGGTTTCCGGTCCAGTTGGTGTTGCGGCCCAGCAATGCGCGACCGCGCGTCAGATATTCCGTGATGTCCGGGCCGCGCGTGAAACTGCCCCCCTTGTTCACTCTCCACCCGCTCCGGGGGGTGACCTTGAAGGTGACGGGGCCTGCGGACGCCTTGGCCGTGTCCGGGTGGCGGATGGCCAACACGGTGACGGTTCCACCGTGGACGGCCACTCCGGCCCATGACGGCTCGTCGTTGGTGTCCGTGACCTTCGAGAGAGGCCACAGGCCCCCGTGGTCGAAGATCTTGGCTCCGCCGTTCTCGGGCCGGTACTCCCAGTGGTAGGTGACGTCCTGGCCGTCCGTGTTTTTCGGGTTGGCGTCACAGACGATGTCTCCGCCACGAATCGCGGAAGCGGTGCACTGTAGCTTGACCTTGAACTGGGGGTCGTCGTCGTCCCCGTCGTCATTCCCTCCACCTCCGCCC